>DAOQRI010000070.1:0-9466 GCA_035355475.1 Rhodoferax sp.
TTCCAGGCCTTTTGCGGTGGCCTTGTCGGCGGTCACATTGGCTACATTTTCCAGCACCCGGTCCAGCTCGAATGGCACTGCTTCCACATCAAGCTTGCCTGCCTCAACCTTGGAGAAGTCCAGGATGTCATTGATGATGCCCAGCAAATGCTGCCCCGAGTACTGGATCTTGCTCAGGTAGTCACGCTGGCGCGCGGTCAGATCGGTCCGAAGCGCCAAGTGGGACAGCATGATGATGGCATTCATCGGCGTGCGGATTTCATGGCTCATATTGGCCAGAAAATCACCTTTGAGACGGTTGGTTTCTTCTGCCATTTCTTTGGCGCGCCGCATCTGACTTTGGGCTAATTTTTGATCGCTGATGTCTTCCATCACCCATATGGCCTGTGTCCCGTGTGCCGTACCAACGAAGCGCCTGCCAACCACCCGTGCAAAGAAAGTAGCGCCACCCAACGGCTGAATTTCATGTTCAAACTCCACCCGCTCGCCGTCCTGGAAAAGTGTCGAAGCTTGCCGGGAAATTTCCTTGAAATCGCTGGGTGAATCAAAGAAGAAATCGAGCCCCCTGCCTAACAGCTCAGTATTGGAAAGCCCCATCATGGACGCAAATTTGGCATTGAACTGGTGAATCTTTCCATCAATGCTAAACAGCAAGCCAACAGGCGTGTTTTCAAAAATCGCGTGTTGCTGAGCGGTTATTTCATTCAAGCGAAGCGCACGTTCCTTGGTGGCATCGATCAACTGTATGTAGCCCGTAGACAGCACGCTGCCATCGTCGAGCTGGCGTGGTACCGATTCGCAGTAAACCCAATGCGTTTGGCCATTGGCCTTCTGAATCCGAAACTCCTGCGAGTAACGTTTCAATTCCGACAAAGCTTGGTTGGATTGCTGCGCGACAGCCTCCTGGTCTTCAGGGTGAACAATGGAATGCATCAGGCTGGCATCGCGTAACAAGTCTGCGGGAACGATACCTGTAAGTTCCTCCAATCGATCGCTCACATAGCGGTACGACTCTTCTCCGGTCAACGTACGGCGAAGCCGGTACACCACCAGGGGCAATGCATGGGTGATTTCTTTCAGCTCCTCTTGCGCTGCACGGCGCAGGCCCTGTTTTTCGAGCTCTGCATCTGCTTCCACCAACTTGAGTCTCTGGGCTTGGGCATCGGCTTTGGCCCATTCGCGTTGACGGTACTGCCTCAATACCGCAAGGCCCAATGCAAAGGTCAGAAGGCCCTGAAAAACAGTCAACGCCGAGGTGATGTTGGCCTGCGCGGTGACTTCTGCATTGCGCGCATCTACAGCAAGGCCCGAAGACTCCCACGTCCAAAGGGTCAAGTCGTGGACAACCGCCGTCAAAGCCGTTAACTCCTTGATCACCAGCTGCAGTTGTTCGCGGGTTGGTTCGGTTGTGACATCCGGCCCCAGCACCAGATCTCCCTTTGACAGGAATGCCTGAAAGTCCGATCGCACAATGGCAACCTGGGGCAAGGGTGTCCTTGAAAACTGCTCATTTCCCGTTTCCAGCGAGATCAAATGCCCGGCAAAAGTCTCGTATTGAAGCTGAAGCTGTTCCAGTGGTTTTGATTGCGGCTCCCATACTCGCTGGTAAAGGGCATTGATCAACAGCTGACACTCCATCTCCAGGCGCGCTACGCCCCGAAACAGGCCGCGTTCGCTATCGGCCGCAGCCCGGATCAGGATATCGTGCTGGCGCGCCTGGATGAACCCGATGGCCGCGTACACCACCACCAATGCCACTGTCAGCACCAGCAGCAGTCCCCGCCCCCGATAGTCTGACCGGGCGTTCACGTCACTGGACAATCAGTTGGCTAAGCTGCCATGCCGAGCGAAAGTAGTACTTTTCAGCCTGCAATTCCTTGCTGGAGTCAAACGGGTAAATGATGAACAATGGCCCCCGATTTCTGACCGCCATGGGCTTGCCATCCATCAGCCGCGCAACTATGACTTGCTGTGCCGCGGCGTCATCAAAAGGAATATCAACCTTGTAGTTGTCCAGTGCAACCGCTGTCAATTTGCTACCGTGTGCGCCTGCCGCCTCCAAGACGGTACGCAGCAAGGGACCGGTCATGGTCACGGGCTTGGGGTACCACGGCGTGCTGGTGGTGAAGGTGACCTGCGGCAGTCGCTCCAACTGCGCCATGGTGAAGGTTTTCTTGTCTTGCTCACTGGGCTTGCTGAGTTTGCCGACAACGGTCAGAACAATCTTTTCGGGCGGGTCTGCGGCCAGCACGCCCTGGCTTGCCGCAGCTAGCAAGACCATTCCCAGCACCATGCAGGACCTGCGGGCCTTGTCAAAGGTCTTCATCATTGCTCCCCATCAAGCGTCGTCAAAAACAAGCTGTCCGACCAGTCAACTTTACCACCCCTATGTGACATCTGGCACACATCGCGGGGACCTGAGTCGCCCCATTGAAATGGGCTACGGCAAGTGACTGACACGGCAATGTTTCAGGAAGTCTTGCACGGTGCAATCAGCGCAGCCAGTACTCCGGTCTCAAAGTGCTTGGAAATGAAGTCCGCCAGCCCGTCAAACACCGAGTCCAGCGTTGGCGTGCCGACGCCAAACAGAGCGTGCAACACAGCAGAATCTTCAAACAGGCCGTGCAGGTACACCCCCAGCACATTGCCCGCGGCGTTACACCAACCCAAGCCATCGGGCAGCACGGCATGCGCCATGTCGCCCGCTGCCTCCATCGCCGGGCGTTGGGCCGTTTGTCCGTGGTGGATTTCATATCCGGACACAGCAACACCAGCCAATGCGGCCCAAGGAGTTTGCGCACTGATATCTGTGTCAAAGCGCGTCTGCGTATGCCGAACTGTCTTGTCCCTCGCAAACACCGTGACCAGCGGCAGCAGCCCCAGCCCAGGCGCATTGCCGTCAATGCCATGGGTGTCGATCAGCGCTTCGCCCAGCATCTGCAAGCCACCACATACCCCCAACACCGCCCCGCCCTGCGCCGCATGCGCAGCCACCGCCGCGTCCAGCCCCTGGGTGCGCAACCATTCCAGATCGGCACTGGTCGCCTTGGACCCCGGCAGGATGATCCAATCGTTGGGTGCCAGCCCCGCCAGTTCCTTAGGACTTCGCACCCACTGCAGGCGCACACCGGGAATGTTCTTGAGCGGCTGAAATTCGTCCAGGTTGCTGATGCGTGGATAAGCGATGACCGCCACGGTCCTTGCAATTCGACCGGAGGACACGCTTCGGTCATCGAACACGCCATCCTCTTCCGGCAAACCGTGCTGCCACCACATCGGCAAGGTCGCCACCGTGGGGATGCCGGTCAGGTCCTGCAGCATTTGCGGTGCCGGTGCCAGCAAGCTGGCATCACCACGGAACTTGTTCAGCACAAAGCCCCTGATCAGCGCCCGCTCATCTTGTGGTAACAGCGCCCAAGTGCCATACAAATGGGCAAATGCGCCACCCCTGTCAATGTCGGTCACCAGCAGGCATGCCGCATTGCAATGCAAGGCCACGCGCATATTGACGATGTCGCTGTCATGCAGGTTGATTTCTGCGGGAGAGCCGGCACCCTCGATCACCACCACATCGTTCTCGGCGCGCAACACGTCCAGGGCCGCCGCAATGTGCGGCCACACTTTCAGACTGCGACCCCGCCAGGGCATGGCAGTCAGTTCAGCATCGACCTGGCCCATGAGCACCACCTGGCTGCGGGTGTCAGCCTCGGGCTTGAGCAACAGCGGATTCATGTGGACGTCGGGAACGGCCTTGGCGGCCAGTGACTGGAAATACTGGGCAGAGCCAATCTCACCCTGCCCATTTTTAGTGGCAACCACCCGCGCGTTGTTGCTCATGTTCTGCGCCTTGAATGGCGCCACCTTGAGTCCCTGGCGCGCGTAATAGCGGCACAGTGCCGTGGTCAGCCAGCTCTTTCCAGCGCCGCTGGTCGTACCCAGAACCATCACACATTGAGCCGTCATCAGTGGTTCCATTCGAGACATCTGCGCTTAAAGACGCGGCAACGCAACCCACTGGTCACCGACAGAGTGAATCGCCAACCGTCCACCAAACACGGCCTCAACTGCGACATGCGTGTCCGGGTGGTGCGCCGCCCCGTGATGCTGCACGCGCCCTTCAGCCATAACAACCACGGAATCTGCATGCAAGGCCATGGACACCTCGTGCAGCACACTGACCACGGTCACGCCCTGCTCCACCAGGGCCTGCACGATGCCCAGCCAGTCGGCCTGGTGCGGCGGGTCCAGATTGGCCAGCGGCTCGTCCATCAGCAGCACCTTTGCCTGCACGGCCAGCGCGCGTGCCAGCAGCACGCGCTGACGCTCACCGCCGGACAGTTGCCCCAGCGCGCGGGCCCGCCAGTCCCATGCCTGGGTGGCGCGCAGCGCCAGCTCGACCGCAGAATGGTCAGCCGCGCTGGGGGACGACAGCCAGGGCTGGTGCGGCAGGCGCCCCAGCATGGCCACGTCGAAAACGGTCAGGTCATCTGCGCTGGATTCGTTCTGGCCCAGCCAGGCCAGTTGCTGGGCACGCATGCGAATGGGCAGCGACGCCAACGGTTGGCCCAGCAGCGTCACTGTGCCGCTGTGGGGAATGAGCCCGGCAAGCACTTTCAGCAGCGTGGATTTGCCGGCGCCATTGGGCCCGACGATGCTGGTCCAACGTCCCTGCGACAGGGCGAGGTCCACACCGTGCAAAACCTCGGAATTTCCGAGGATAGCCCTCACAGAATGGGCATGAAGCGCTACCAAAGTCATAGCAAGCCCCTGGCCGTGACGCGCCGGTGCATCAGCCACAGCAGGTAACCGCCGCCCAGCACGGCGGTCAGCACGCCCACCGGCAACTCCTGCGGCGCAATCACCCAGCGCGCCAGGATGTCGGCGGCCATCAACAGTGCACCGCCCATCAGGCTGCTCAGCAGAATCAGGCGGCCATGGCTGGTCTTGACGACCGAGCGCACCAGGTGCGGTGCGGCCAGGCCGACAAAGGCGACCAAGCCGGTTTGTGCTACGGCGGTGCCAGTGGCCAATGCCAGTACGGCAACGAGGCCGCGTCGCAGGCGAGCCAGCGGCAGCCCCAGGCTGGCGGCGGTGGCCTCCCCCAGCGCCAAGCCGTCCAGCACTGGGCTCAAGGCCCAGGCCACGGCCATGCACAACATCCAGGTTCCCAGCATGATGTTGCAGGCGCTCCAGCCCACATAGCCGGTGCTACCCAGCATGAAGGACTGCATGGACTGCAAAAAATCGGGCCGGGCCAACATGATGAGTTCCTTGGCCGCACCCAGGACCACCCCGACGATGACACCCGCCAGTAGCAGGCGCAACGTATGCTGCACGCCCCTGGCCAGGGTCAGCGTCAGCAGCACCCCGGCCACGGCCCCGGCAAATGCACCGGCGGTGAGGCCCAAGCGCAAAAGCCACTGCGTCGCAAACGGAGATACGCCAAAAAGCACCAGACTCAGCGCCACACCCAGCGAAGCGCCGGAGGCACTGCCCAGCAGGTAGGGGTCGGCCAACGGATTGCGAAACAGCCCTTGCGCCACAGCGCCCGCAAGGCCCAGCAGCGCACCCGCCACCCAGGCGCCCAGCGTACGCGGCAGGCGGATGTCCCACAAAATTTGCAGCGCCACCGGTTCATCCATGGCGTGCAACACGCCTTCAAAACCGGTGCTGCCCACGCCCGCACCCACCAGCGCCAGCACTGCGGCAATCAGCAGCAGGACCAATCCAATGGCGCTGGCGCGCTGATTCATCATGGTGTTCGGGCCTTGTCGGCAATGCAGCGCGCCATCAGCCGCGCACCGTCGGCCATGCGCGGACCCGCGCGCACCAGCATGTCAGCCTCGTCGCGGTTGAACAGGCAGACGCGCTTCTCGCGCAACGCGCGCATGCCGCTCCAGCCGGGGCGCTGCTCCATGCCGACGTAGTTGTAGTCACCGACCATGACCAGGTCCGGGTTGGCGCGGACTACAAACTCGGGGTTGAGTTTGGGGAATGGCCCCAGTTTGGCCGGCACGATGTTCTTCACGCCCAGGCGGGTCAGCGTCTCGCCGATGAAGGACGACTCGCCAGCGGCATAAGGGCCGTTATTGACCTCGAAATACACGCGGGTGTTGCGCGCAGCCGGTGGCAGCGACTGCGCCGCGGCGGACACACCGGCGTCGATGACGCGCCAGACGCGCTGAGCGTCGTCCACACCCAGCAGGGCACCCACCTTTTCCAACACCCGTCGCACGTCGGCATGGGTTTTTGGTTCGAGCGCCACGACCTTGATGCCCAGCGCCTGCAACCGCTCACCGGCTCGCGAACTGGTAGCCATCAGCACCACGTCGGGCTTGAGCGCGACAACGGCCTCAATGCTTGGGTCAAGTCCGCCGCCCACCTGTGGCAAGGCGCGCACGCTGGCTGGAAAGTTGGAATAGCGGTCCACCCCGACAAGGCGCTGGCACTGGTCCAGCGCGCACACCAGCTCGGTCAGCGAGGGCAGCAGGCTGACGACGCGCAGGGGCGGTGCGGGCAAAGTAACGGTGACACCACGGTCGTCGGTCACTTGCAGGGCCTGGGCCGAACCGGCGGGTGCGCAAACCGACAAAAGAATCGCGATGAGCGCAACTAGGCCATCGGAAAGGCGCATGGTTGTGAGAATCATGGATTGGCTCCGTTAATCATCGTTGTGTGCGCTCCAGTCCATGATGATGCGGTGCAACTGCTCCACGCCATCGGTCAGTGCGGCCGGTCCGGGCTGCAGGATGTCGCAGGATTTGATTTCGAACAGCTGGCCGTTCTTCACAGCGTTGACGTTCTCCCAGCCGGGCCGGGCCGCCACCTTCTCTGGGCGAAACTTCTTGCCGCACCAGGAGCCGATGATGATGTCGGGGTTGCGGCGCACGATCTCTGCACCATCGGCAATGATGCGGTCCTTGCCCATGGGCTGCAAGGCCAGTTCGGGGAAGCAGTCGTCCCCACCGGCAATACCCACCAGTTCGGACACCCATCGGATGGCGCTGATGTGGGGTTCATCCCACTCTTCAAAGAACACTCGGGGCCGGCGCGGCAAACTGCCCCCCGCCGACTGGATCGCTTGCAGGCGCGACTGCATTTCGTCCATCAGTTCGGCCGCGCGTTCGCCCTGCCCCACCATGGCCGCCACCTGGAACAGCATGGAGAAAATCTCCGCCACGCTGCGCTGGTTGAACACGGTGACTTGCACGCCCATGCGGATCAACTCGGCCGCAATATCGGCCTGCAAATCGGAAAAACCGAACACGCAGTCCGGCTGCAGTGCCAGGATCTTGTCGATCTTGGCGCTCAGGTAGGCACTGACGCGCGGCTTCTCGGCGCGCGCCCGGGCCGGGCGCACGGTGTAGCCCGAAATGCCCACGATGCGGTCGGACTGCCCGAGCAAGTAGAGCCATTCGGTGGTCTCTTCTGTCAGGCAGACGATGCGCTGGGGGCCGTCGGGCTTGAACACTGCTTACATCGCCCAGTTCATGGACACAAACAGGTTGCGTCCGGGGGTGGAGAACCCGTTGGCCAGCTGGTATTGCGCGTCGGTCAGGTTGTTGATGCGCGCCAGCAACGACACGTTCTTCTGCAACTTCCAGTTCGCACCCACGTTGAGCAGGGTGTAGCCCGGTAGCAGGTCACGGCCGCTGAAGGACAGGTTGTTGTCCTCGCGGTCGCCAGACAAGCGAAGCTCGCCAAACACGCTGACATTACCCAGGCGTTGACTGATGCGCGCATTGAGCAGGTTGCGCGCCACGCGGACCAGACGCAGGTCGTTGGACCCTGCGAAGGTCGAGTACGAACGGGGATCGGCATAGTCATACGACAGGCTGTAACTGGTATCCCCGGTCTGCACATCGGCCGTCAGCGTGATACCACGCAGCACTGCCATCGCGCTTTGCACGTTGGTGGTGGGCACGATGAAGCCCTGGATGTCGTTGTGGTAGGCCACGGCGCCCAGGGCAAGCTTGCCAGTGTGGTACTTCAAACCCAGCTCGGTGGCGCGGTTGCGCTGGGGTTGCAAGGCGGTGTTGCCAAAACCGGGGTAGTACAACTGGTTGAAGGAGGGTGCCTGAAAGCTGGTGCCTGCGCTGACAACGGCACGCAGGGTGTCGGTGAGGCGGTAGCCGCCGGACAGCGACCAGTTGTTGAAGTTGCCAAACTGCGAGTTGTCGTCGTTTCGCGCCACCACCAGCGCATTCCAAGCCGCGCGGTTGACTGCATAGGAAGCCAGGGCGCTTCGTATTTCGCGGCCGGTCACGGTGTAGGCGGTGTTGCTGTCCACCGTCTCGTTGCGGTTCTCGAACATCACCGACAGCACATCCTTGTCCAGCGTGATGTCGTTCTGCCAAGTGGCCTGACGGCGGTTGGTGTTGAACTGGGTGGAGCCACCAGCAGCGCCGTCGCTGATACGGACATAGTCACCCAGCGACTGCTCATTGCTGGTGCCCAACGTCACGGTGGAATGCCATTGCGGCAGCCACTGCGCATCCCACTGCAATGTGGCGTGTCCCAGGCCGGTCTTGCCGCGGGCGTCGGCGGTCAGGCGGTTCAGTCTCAGCGGATTGGGGAAAGGGGTGGAATCCAGCCGGTAGTCGGTATCGCTACGCATCATGCTCACCCGCAGGGCGTGTTCACGGTTGATCTGGGCCGACAGACGGAAATCGGCGCTGGCTGCGTCGAAACCGTCGTCATCGGGGTTGTAGCTGCCCGACGCCGGATTGGCGACTGCACTGATGCCCGCGGCCTTTTCGTGCGAGACACCCAGGCTGTAGCCGATCACACCACTGCTGCCGCTCACGTGCGCGCTGGCTTGCTGCTGACCATCGGTTCCCACGCCCACACTGGCACCCATTTCCAGACCCGGGGTAGTCGAACGGGTGAATATCTGGATCACACCGCCCACGGCGTCAGGACCATAGAGCGCCGAGGCCGCACCACGCAGAATTTCGATTCGCTCGATGCGCTCCAGTGGCAGGTTGTCCATTGCGGCACCGCCAGAGGTTGCCGTACCCACACGCACGCCGTCCACCAATACCAGGGTTTGAGAGGTCACAGCACCGCGCAAAAAAATCGCGGTGTTGGAGCGGTAGCTGCCGCTGGACACGATTTGCACGCCGGCCTGCTGGGCCAGTAGGTCCCGTATCGATGACTGGCCGGCCAATTCGATCTGGGCGCGGTCAATGATGGAGACATCGGCAATGACATCGGTCACCGGGGTGGCGACACGGGAGGCAGTCACCACCTGCTCCTTGAGTTGCAATTGGGCGTGGGCAGACAGCGCTGTGCCCAGCGCCAGAGACAGCGTGGCAAAGCGCGCACGGGTCATGCAGTTTTTCATCATAAAAGGGAACCATCAACAGAGTGCCCTCGCCGTCTTCCCCGACAGCGCATGGGCGTAACGGCTGCACGACCAGCGTGCAACCACCGTGTTGGCCGGTATCCGGGCTGGTGGAGCAAC
>DAOQRI010000071.1:0-9447 GCA_035355475.1 Rhodoferax sp.
CCACCGAGCTGAACAACCCGCAGAAATACCCCAACCAGTTCATGGTGGGCCCCGACTACACCGAGATGTTCGGCATCCTGCTCAAGCACATCGCCAAGGAAAAGCCGGGTGCCAAGGTGGCTTTCGTCTATTCCGACTCTAACTGGTTGGCAACGTAGAAAGCTTCACGAGGAGTTCTCGGACGTATCAACAGTTGGGGACTTTATGTCTTTACGAGATCCCGGTACTGAGTTAAGGCGTATCTATCGAGTGGGGCCGGTGCGGGCTACACAAATACACCAAAGCATTGAAGCATACGTCGACGAATTTCTTTCCTAAGCCCGTATGGCCTCGAAACTCGGTAAGCAACCAGCCAACACAGGTTGACTGCCTGGCGCCTTTTAGGATTGTGGCGTCCAGCGGTGCGGAAGCAGATCCTCGATCTTGCTGTTCCTTTGTGTTGGCAGCCGGGTGAGGATGTCCTTCATGTAGGCATACGGGTCATGCCCATTGATCTTGGCGGATTGGATCAGGCTCATCACGGCGGCTGCACGCTGACCGGCGCGCAGTGACCCTGCAAAGAGCCAGTTGCCTCTTCCCAATGCGACCGGGCGGATCTGGTTTTCGCACCAATTGTTGTCTATGGGCACCTGACCGTCATACAGGTAGTGCGTCAGTGCCACCCAGCGTTTAAGACTGTAATCGAGTGCTTTTGCGGTTGCCGAGCCGTCGGGTACCTTACTTCGCTGCAATAACAGCCACTTGTGCAGTGCATCGGCTACCGGTTTGGCCTTTTCATGTCGAATTTTCTTGCGTTCTTCGGCGTTGAGTGCCTTTATGTCGCGCTCCACGTCATACAGTAGCTCAAAGAATTTAAGCCCCTCAGCAGCAATCAGGCTGCTGTGATTGGCATGCAGTTCGAACAGCTTTCTGCGTGCATGGGCCATGCAGCCGGACTCTTTGACACCCTTGGTAAAGAGCGCCTTGTAGGCAACATAGTCATCGCAAACCAGTGTTCCGCTCCAGCCGCTGTTCTCATTGGATTTGCCCAGGAACGCTCTGGCATGTTCGCCGGCACGGGACTCACAGAAGTCGTACACCACCGCACGGGTAGTCTCGAATACTCCCGGTGCATATGCCCAGAGGTAGGCACGATGTGTCTTCTTGTTGCCCGGCTTGAGCATAGGGATAGGTGTTTCATCCGCATGCAAGATCGAGTGGCTCAGTACCGACGCCTTCAATGCATCCACCAGAGGCTGTAACTGCACACCGCACATGCCAACCCACGCACCCAGTGTGGAGCGCGGTATCTCCAGGCCCGCACGTCCAAAGATCTTCTCCTGCCGGTAAAGGGGTAAATGATCCGCATACTTGGCCACCAACACCTGGGCCAACAATCCGGCTGTGGGGATCCCCTTATCAATGACTTGCGCAGGAACCGGCGCCTGGGTCAGCGTTTCACAACTGTCACAGACCCATTTGCCACGAACATGGCGCTCGACCGTGAACACGCCAGGCGTGTAGTCCAACTTCTGAGAAACATCTTCACCTATTCGTTTGAGTTGGCAGCCACATTTGCAGGTGGTGGAATCGGGTTCGTGATGGACATCGACATGCGGCAGGTCGGCTGGCAGCGCAACACGTTTGGGCTTCTTGGGCGGCTCGGTGTCAGTCTTGGGTGGTGGTGTGAGGTTCTGGAGTTCTTGCTCAATGGCGGCAAGATCCTCGTCAAAGGCTTCTTCGAGCAGGCTGACCTGCGTGCTGTCGAGTTGCTCACGGCTGCGGCCAAACTGGTGGCGCTTGAGCACAGCCATCTCGTGCGTGAGCTGATCGATCTTGGTCTGGCGGTACAACAGTTCCCGGTCGTTGCTGGCGATTTGCTGGTCTTGCTGTGCAACTTTGGTCATCAGGCCCGACAGCAATTCGCGCAATTCCTGTGCGCTCAATTGGTCCAGTGAGTCCGGGATAAAAACCATGGCGCGTAGTGTTGCAAATACTGCACGACATCACCATTGGTGCATGCACCAATGGACCTGCCATACGCCCACTCACACTACCGTGATGATGCCGTTATTGCCCAGGCGCTGCCAGGGCAGACCCAGCACCAAGGCTTGTAATTGTTCCATGCTGAGTTGCTGATGCCGGTTCGATGTTGTCGTTGCTGGCCAGACAAACTTGCCTTCGTTGAGTCGTCGAGCCGCCAACCAGATGCCAATGCCGTCATGCACTAGAACCTTCACGCGATTGACTCTGCGGTTTGCAAACAGATAGGCGTGGTGAGGGTGCGCCGCGCCGAACACCTGCACGACCCGCCCCAATGCAGTGTCTGTTCCGGCACGCATATCCAGTGGCTGTACCGCCAGCCAGGCGCAGTCGATGCGAATCACTTCAGAACGCTGGCCGACCAAGAGGCAAATTCACTGGCCGCAGACATGGGCCAGGTGACGGTCATGGCCAGGCTGCCCTTGCGCACCTCCACCTTGATCTCACGCTCTACAGGTTCAGTCGTTTGAGCGGGCAGAGGCACCGCTATGAATGCTGGCACAGTCCGGTCTGTCATATCCAGGGCAGTAGAGCCCGTGCTTGAGCTGGCTTGGGACGAATCTTTGAGCCAGCGGTGCAACACGTTGGCGTTCATGCCATGTGAGCTAGCAATGGCCGCTATGGATGCGCCCGGCGCTTTGCAAGCAGCCAGCAATTCGGCCTTGGTTTCAGCAGAGTAAGTGCGCTTGGTACGTCGCACTGCGTACCTTGGTGTGTCTGAGTCATTGAGCATTGCGTCCACAATCATTTGTTGTGGACACAATGTTGCACGGTCACTGGTCAGTCAACAAGGTGACTTCGCTGGCCGCTTACCGAACTTCGCATGCGGGACGCGGCTGCTCTGGCACATGTTTCGTGTGGCGCATTCAGTCGCTTTTTTCGGCGGGAGACCGGAAAGACCTATACCGACTATGTCAATGACGTTCGCTGTGCGCAGGCCTGCGCCATGTTGAGCGAATCTGCGCTGCCGGTGTCAACGATTGCTACCGATTGCGGGTTCGGCACCAATTCCCACTTCAACCGGCAGTTCCTGTCCAGGTTGGGTGTCACACCCCGCGCATATCGAAGAAGCGTGTAGCAATGCCGCATTGAGCCGGATGACAAGAAGAACGCCAGTCGTCAGCGTCGACACAGAAATTTTCTCGCACGGCACCACCATAAGGCCCCGCCCTGTTGAGTTGGACTTGGGATAGCCACAGCGGCTAATGGGAGTTGAACCTGGCACGACTCCTTATGGTGGCAACAGGTCACGTTCCGACTCCAAGCGGAAGAACACGCCAGATTTCAGATCGCAATTGTTCAATATTGATCGGCTTCGCCACATACCCATCAGCACCTGCGCGTTTGAACCTTCCGGCGTCTCCTGGTTCAACATGTGCCGTCGCCATAATGATGGGAATACGCCCGCCCGTAACTGCTTCTTTGGAACGGATCATTGAAACCGCTTCCAGCCCATCCATGACGGGCATCATTGCGTCCATGAGAACCACGTCAAACTTGAGCTTCTCCAGGCACTTCAATGCTTTGGCACCATCGCCGACAACAACGCCAGTGTGACCCAGGGACGTCAGCATTTCAACGATCAATCGTTGATTGATGATGTTGTCCTCTGCAACCAATAGTTTGAGTTTTTCGGGTAAAGACATCAGTTAAACCTCGTTGGGCATAGTTGTTCGGTCACCAAAAGTTTGCAGCCCTTCTCCCTCAACAGTCGGACTATTGGAGTGCTGAACGGTAGGCGCCACAACCGATCAGATGGTCGTCATCAATTTTGAGGACAAAAGAAGACTTCCCTCTGACATCACCGGTCACCATGTTTTGGATGTTGTACTCTACCCATCCACCACCTTTTTCGGCACGGTCCCAGGCGTCTTCAATCAATTGCTCAGCATCCACTCCCGGTGTATCTCCGACATATTGCCCTTCCCGCGATGAATCAGCACCCAAGACGACATAGTTTCCTTGGCGATCAAGCACGAATATGTAGAGGTCGCGGTCCAGGAATTCTCCTGCCGGGTCATGAAAGTCCTTAAATGCCTGATGCGTACCAACCGCATTCAAATGGGAATACGCTCTTTCAACCATCTTCATGGCCTCATCAGCGGTTCCCTGACGCAACTGAATGTAACTTACAGCCTCCTCAAGTTGCCGTGATCGTTGCATCAGGCGAGCGGAACGGTGCGATGTGCGTTCCACCAAAGCCGAGTTTTCAATGGTAACTCTATCCAAATCGCCGACCGCTTGTACGACTTCCTGCAACGCAATGCTTTGTTTCGCGCTTCCATCTGCCATGCTGTCCACGTTCATGGCGACCTCGCGGATTCCGCTGACCAGGCTAGTCATGAGTTCACCAGTCTTCTGAATCTCTTCCACCGTGCGGGTGACCTGGGTGGATGAAGCGACAATGAGGGTACGTACTTCAGCCGCTGCCTTTTGACTTCTGCCTGCAAGGCTACGAACCTCACTGGCAACCACAGCAAATCCACGACCCTGCTCTCCAGCACGTGCGGCCTCTACTGCCGCGTTCAACGCCAGGATATTGGTCTGAAAGGCAATGCTGTCAATTGTTCCGATGATTTCCGACATCCTGGCTGAAGTAGTTTGCAGTGTTGCGACTCCTTTGACAGTGTCATCCATGAGGCTACTAGCGAGCTCGGCTTCTTGATGAATACTTCTAGTCATCATGCTCACTTCTTGCGCCGACTCAGAATTTCTGGAGACAGTGTCACTCACCGTACCCACATTGGCTGCTGCCTCTTCAAGGCTCACGGCTTGCGCCTGTGTGCGATTGGATAGGGCCTGCCCATCTTCAACTAACAGTCCCCCAACATGGGTGACCATTGCAGAGGCGCTTCGAACATCGGCAACCATTTCAGAAATGCGATTCAGCATAGTCTCAAACTCGCGTCCGATTTCGGACATTTCGTCACTCCCGTGCGTGATGACCGTAGCTGCAAGGTTGCCTTGTGTACCAAGCGTCATGACTATGTGCAGTGCGCGGATACTGAGCAAGGTTCCAATGCTGAAACACACCAGTGCATAAGCCATGAAGAGGGTCCCAATCGCGGCAATACCGAAATTGACGGTTAGCAATAGCCCTGCATGTTCCTTTCTTTGTTCCAACAGCGCAATCAGCCGGTCGGAAACGACCTTTTGAAACGCACGATCCGCCTCGATGGCTTGGGTGCCAAGTGCAAAGAACGAGGCCGAATCTCCTTTGGGAACGCCGTTACCAAATGCCTTATTGACCTCTGCTGTAAACGCGTTGGAAGCCAAAACAGCGGCATCCCACTCCACTGGGGAAGACTCGCCTGCACGCTTAAGCGCATCCAGTTTCTCTTGGATCACGCGCGTCTGGCCATCCAGTTGCTTAGATAGTGCGAGCAAGGACACACCCTGCAATTGGGTTGCGTCTGCCCTTGACAACAGGCCTGCACCCGCACCGCGCATGACCCCGGCAATTTCAATCCATGGAATGAATCGCTCAACGACGATGTCCATTAGGAAGAAAGTCTTGCCCTCGGGATCCAGCAGCAGGCCAGACTTCTCACCTAACAGGGAGGCAAACGACCTGAGGTTTGCGATCTGATCGGTGTGCTCAGCGAATGCCTTTTCGCGATCTGTGGTTGGATTGTCCACCATCAGGGACCGAATCGCGGGCTTGATAACGGACCATTGGTCGTCAAGGCGCCAAGCCGAAAATACTCGCACTTTTGAATCAAGGGCGCTTATGGCGGCTGAGATATTTGCACGTGTTTTCTCGCGATCGCTTGCGACTGCTAGATTGCCGGAAAGAATCTGATTGGTTTGCCCTCGATGCGTCTGCGTCTGAATGACCAGATCGATAACAGTTTCGAGCGCTCTTGCCCCTGCGGACGCATCGCGGGCCGATTGGTACTCGGCTTTCAGATGAAACATGAGAGCAGTTCCAACGACCACAATCGGTACTAGGGCAAAAATTGCCACTGCAAGCAGCTTTGTTGGCATTCTGAGCCGCTGTATCAATCGCACGCCGGGTCGCAATATTCTGCTGAATGGTCGTGAGTTGGTTGAATTGGACATGTGCAGATAGGGTCAAGATTGAAAACTTTGTACGAAAGCTTGAGTCAATGCAGTAGTGTCAGGGCGCATAGTCAAAAAATTTCTTATGGTCGAATCAACACGGATGAAGCAAATGTGCCCACCAATTTTCACAGACCTATTCGGCCAAAAAATTAACGGTCCGGTTGCGCCCGCCATCCTTGGCCTCGTACAGTGCTTTATCGGCCTGTCCCAACATCTGCTCGACATGTTTGGATTGCACAGACCAGGATGCCACGCCTGCGCTAATCGTCACCTGAATGACTTTGCCCTCGTTATTGATGTGAATTTGTTCAACGAGTCTACGTAGTCGCTCTGCCATACGAACACACTCCAGTGCTCCTACATTGGGGCAGATCATGAGAAACTCTTCACCACCCCAACGACAGACACTGTCCTCCTTGCGCGCCGTTGTTCGAAAACATTGGCTCAATTGCTGCAACACCAAATCCCCGGCTGCATGGCCGTGCGTATCGTTGATCAATTTGAAGTGGTCTATATCGATCATGATGACGCTCAGGAGATGCCCGTAACGCACACTGGCACTCCAGGCTTGGGACAAAACAGTCAAACCAGCCCTTCTATTGGCCAGTCCGGTCAAAGGATCACTCAATGCCGCTTCCTGCAACCGTCGATTGGTCAAGGCCAGCTCGGCGGCGGCAGTGGTCAATCGGGAATGGTCCCGCTCCCAGGCATCGCGAAGGCGAACATACCGCCATGCTGCCTTCAACCGAGCGCTCAGTGCTCTTAGATTGACTGGTTTCACCAGGTAATCATCGACTCCCGCATCAAAGGCCCGGTACAACTCGTTTTCTTCACTGACTGAGGTCAGCATCAATACATAGATGTTTTCGCCCCATGCGCTCGAACGCAAGGCCGTGCACAACTCCAGGCCATCCATCACCGGCATCAGCCAGTCAGAAATAACAACATGCGGTTGGTAATCCATTGCAACTGCAAGTGCCTCCTGACCATTCCTGGCTGTCATTACGGTGTAGCGGCACTCGTCTCTTAGCCACGCTTCCAACAAGTCACTTACTATGGGGTCGTCTTCGACAATCAGCACACGCAACCAGTCCAGATTGGTGGCCTGGTCTGGCCTCACCTGGATTTGAACCAATTTGGAAAATGGAGCGACTTGGTGGGACTGAATGGAGAGTTGGTGTCCGTAATCGTTCCAGTTGACGACTATCGTGTCAACACAGGTTTCGAATTCGGAAACGGCTATGCCCATCTGTCCTGACATGAGTACCAGTTTGGGCATGACGTAAGCCGACTCCTCTGTGGGGCTCACCAGAAAATCTGCCAATTGTTTTGCCAAATGCAGTACCCGTGACAATTGCCAAAGGCGTGAGCCTTCTATTAAGGGCGCATTGACGGGATCTTCATGGTTTAACACTGCGTCAACGAAAATTTCAGGTACGCCCCACTGCCCCAACAGCACCCCAGACATTTGAAGGTGATTGGTACGAAGCAACTGTTGCTCCGCACAAATCAATTCAACTCCGTCCAAGGACTTTTTCAAGATTTCCGAAAATTCAGTGGGATACGCCGTCGCCAGAGCCAGCAGCCCAACGCGTGACAGCAGTCCACAGGTAAACATCTCATCGCTCGCCCCTAAACGCAGCACCTTTCCTAGCTCTTGCGCGGCGACGGCCATCAGAAGTGAATGGCTCCAGAACCCGGAATAGTTAAATTCAGCACACTGACCACTGTTGTACTGATCAATCAAGGAAATGCTCAATGCCAGATGCCGAACGGATTGCAAGCCCAGGCGCCCGACTGCGTCGCTTATTGCCAGAATCGCCCGCCCCGAAACGGCGGCCGCATTGGCTCTCTGCAATAAGCGCCCGGTTAATGAAGGATCAGTCTGCACCAGGGCGGCAATCGAGGCAACCGTGGTGTCCTCTCTCTGGCAGGCTTGCATGATGGCCATAGCGACGCCCTTCGGGCTCGGAAGTGGCCGACCACCCAGGTCTGGTGGATCTATTGAGACGTGATGTGACATGGGTACCTATTAATGGATTGAAATCACTGGACCTAACCAATCCATAATTTCTTTGCATATCTTCTGGGCTGATTCCAAATCCAGCCCTTGCATAGCAACTTCCAGAGCTTCCAATTGATCTGGCACCACAACCGACAGTACCTCACGAAGCTCTGCCAACCGTTGCAGTGCCATCAGGTCTGAATTTTCCAGAAGCTCGATGAGTTCGTTTACCGCCACCCGTGCAGCATTGACGTCAACCGTTGATGCGTCATTCAAACTTTGCTTAACAGTTGCGACCGGCTGTGCTGACGACGGTTGAAGAACTTCCAGGACCTGACGCAGTGCCGTTTGGGTTGAACAAACCACTTCTGCCAGAGCCGGAGAATGCTTGAGAACAGCATCACAGTTGGTTTCGGATTTACACAAAGTCTCAAGCTCCGAAGCGAACTGTGCAAGCTGCGTTGCCCCCAAGGTTGATGCCGTGCCCTTCAGGGTATGTGCATGCCGACCGGCCTCCAGCAAAGAGGGAATGGAAAGCAAGCGTTCAAATTCCTGCGCGGCACCGTCCAATGCCTTCACAAAATCTCCGACCAGCCGGGTATAAAGCGTTCGCATTCCCGACATGCGTGCCAACGCGCCTTCAACATCAATTCCATGATCGATCAACGGTGATGATGCCTGTGTCAATGGAACATCCCGGCTTTCAACTTCTATTACGTTTTCCACTACGCGATAGCCACTGACTTTCAACAGGACAGATATGAGGTGGTTGAGGTCAAAGGGTTTGCCCACATGGTCGTTCATGCCTGCCTCCAAACAAGCTTCACGGTCACTGGCCATTGCATTGGCCGTCATTGCGATGATTGGCAAATCTGCCAATCCAAAATCTTGACGAATGACACGCGTGGCTTCAAACCCATCCATGACAGGCATTTGGAGGTCCATCAAAACAACGTCAAACGGTGACGCTGAGTTTGCCTGCGTCACTGCGCTCACGCCTATCAATCCGTTATCTGCAATCTCAACCAGCGCGCCTTCGGAGATTAGGAGCTCCCTGGCAACTTGCTGATTGATGATGTTGTCCTCCACCACCAACACCCGCATACCAGTGAGACGCCTGTTTTCAGCGCCGCCTTCACGGGCTTTCACGCGAAGATTGCTTCGCCCTTCGTAGGCATCTGACACCACTTCACGCAGCATGGATGCAGTGATCGGTTTAACCAAAAATGCATTCAGCTGTGCCTGTTCCTGCGCACTCCGCTGCGATAGAGCCTCGCGTCCACTGGCAGTTACCATGACTGTGATGGGCGCGGACTTTCCGGCAAGGGAACTTCGTATGCACTCTATCGTCTCCC
>DAOQRI010000072.1:0-9421 GCA_035355475.1 Rhodoferax sp.
AAGTTGCCGATGTGCATGCGGAGGTCTGAGAAAAAAGGGGTGGGGTTGGATAGCGGTGACGCGGGTCGGGCACCATTCTAGCTGCCTAAAATTTCAGCAATTGAAATGCGAAAGAACTTTCTGAACGACGGGCTCCGCGCTGCGTCATACACTGCTTGCATGCCCGACTGGATCAACCAACTGCTCGACCTGCTGTCCATGCCCCAGTACGGCCTGAGCACGGTATTTATCGTGTCATTCATCTCTGCCACCCTGCTGCCGCTGGGCTCGGAGCCGGTTGTGTTTGGAGTGGTGCAGTTGAACCCCGAGCAATTCTGGCCAGCCGTGCTGGTGGCCACTGCCGGCAACACGCTGGGCGGTGCACTGGACTGGTGGCTCGGCTATGGCGCGCACCAGGCCCTCGACAGGTACCGCCATTCATCCAGCCACACCAAGGCACTCGAATGGCTGGAAAAGCTCGGCCCAAAAGCCTGTCTGCTGTCGTGGCTGCCCGGCGTGGGCGACCCGCTGTGCGCAGTGGCGGGCTGGCTCAAACTTCCGTTCTGGCCATGTCTGGCTTATATGGCGATTGGCAAGTTCGGCCGCTATGTGACGATGACGGCGACGCTGATGGGGTTGGTCAACCTGTGGTGAGTTGGCGAGTCGTCGCTGCGATATCGGCCTTGCGTTGATTAAGATACCGTCATGGACGAAGCCGCATTCCGTCACGCTCGCGCTCAAACTAACCGCTTGCCGTGCGTATTCCAGGGCGCGTTGCAGGCACGTGGTGCGACATGTGAATTGATGGCTCAGCGCTCGCTGGCCGAACGTGAAATGTTGGCCTGCACCCAGCCCACGGCGCACACGAATTGTGAAACCTTGTTGAACTTGTTCCACGAACGCGCCACTTTCCCACTGCATCTGCAACCGGGCGTGCCGATGACCCATGCCGTTCAGCTGCGCCTTCAATGCGGTGGCTTGCTGGGCCTGCAAAAGGCTCTGGCTTCCACACGTGCCGATGTGCACCTGATGGTGCAGCAGGCTCAAATCTGCCATGGCAGCCTCACCGAACTGCCCTGGTCGCAAATCGTTGACGACATCAAAGCCTGGCAGTCCCGCCGACGTGCTGCCCCCAAACCAACATGAACCCCTGCAACCTCGACCTCTTGGCCCATGCGGTGCAGACAAATTGCCACATTGCCGACGCACGCCATGCTTCCGATATGACTCTGTGCATTTACCTGCTCCAGATGCGTGAGTTTTACCGCTGGGAGAAAGGGATCGCACCGATGCATTCCTTGTCACACGATGCGGTGGGGGCCTGGCTCAGTGCACGCGAAGCCCTGTGGAACCAACTGGAAGAATCGCCATGGCAGGCACTGGTCGTGGAGGAGCAGTCATTCGATCCATTCGATGTGGTTTCTCTTAACAAGATGTTGCAGCCTCAGGGGCTCGTTTATGGCGCTGGCTTCACCGGGCCGGGAAGAGCCAGCTTCTTTCTGGGTGAATTGACATCGGTGCAGCAGCGCGACGGTGTGCCGCTGTGGGTTAGTGGACGCGAGTACGCGCGCGGCCTGTCCTCGCCGCCCGCAGCACTTTCCAACAACACGATCTTTTTGCGCCAGGAATCCCTGCAGCGCTGGGTATGGGAGAAATACGAAACCTGGACCCTTCGCCGCTCCGATGGCGCCTTCAAGTCAGCTCTGGATGCCTATGACTATGCCACCATTGGCGAACAGGCATTGGAACGCATGGCACAAGCGCAGGCAGAAACGCTGATCCTGCACGAGCTCGGTGAAGCGCGGGTTGCATCACTGCTCGGACCGGATTGGGCTGACATGCGCAGCGCGCTCAGCGAGCGCCGCACCGAACTGTATGCCCGTGCCGCGCGTGACTTGCTGGCCGACTGTCTGGTGACCCTGCCCACTTTGCTTGGACGGCGGGACGATGCCGCGTTGCACTTCATGTTTTCCAACTTCGATGGTCTGCGCGCGCATCTGTTCCCGCGACTGATCAACGACTACACGGCCTGGTGCGCCGGCGACCGTCACGCGCTGCCCCAGGCTCTGGCACACGGTGCAATGCACTGGCAGCAGGTGTGCCAGCAGGTGCTGGCCCTGCACCACGCCCAGGGTGATGACGCACAGGTTTCTATCAAGCAACTGCTGGAGTCGCACGCATGCGTGCTGCAATGAACGCTACACTATCGATAGCTGTCTACGCAATATCTACGAGGGCTAGAGGCTTAAATGGCCTCAAAAATCCAATCAGGAGCTGAACAGGAAGTTCATCACATCGCCATCCTTGACGACGTATTCCTTGCCCTCTGCGCGCATCTTGCCGGCATCCTTGGCGCCCTGCTCGCCTTTGAAGGCAATGAAGTCGTCAAACGCAATGGTCTGTGCGCGGATATAGCCCTTCTCAAAGTCGGTATGGATCACGCCGGCCGCTTGCGGACCGGTGTCGCCCACGTGGATGGTCCAGGCGCGCACTTCCTTCACACCTGCGGTGAAGTAGGTTTGCAGGCCCAGCAACTTGTAGGCGGAGCGGATCAGTCGGTTCAAACCCGGCTCGGTCTGACCCAACTCCTCCAGAAACATCTGACGGTCCTCGTCGCTCATCTCTGACATTTCAGCTTCGAGCTTGGCACTGATCGCAACGACCGGCGCACTTTGTGCTGTGGCATAGGCGGTCAAACGGTCCAACATGGGATTGTTCGTAAAACCGTCTTCGGCCACGTTGGCCACAAACATGGCGGGCTTGGCGGTGATGAAAAAGAACTGCTGCAACAAGGGCAGTTCTTCCTTGCTGAATTCAATGGTTCGCACCGGCTTGGCTTCGTTCAGCGCGGCCTGGCATTTCTCCAGTATGGAGACGAGCTTGATGGATTCCTTGTCACCCGAGCGTGCGGTCTTGGTGACGCGGTGCAAGGCTTTTTCTGCGGCGGCCAGGTCGGCCAGGCACAGCTCGGTCTGGATGACTTCGATGTCGGAAATGGGGTCTACTTTGCCGGAAACGTGGATCACGTTGTCGTCTTCAAAGCAGCGCACCACATTGATGGTGGCATCGGTCTCGCGGATGTGGGCCAAAAACTTGTTGCCCAAACCCTCGCCGGTAGACGCGCCCGCCACCAGACCGGCAATGTCCACAAACTCCACCACGGCCGGCACCATGCGCTCGGGCTTGACGATTTCGGCCAACTGCGCCATGCGCGGGTCTGGCACTTCAACGATGCCCACATTGGGCTCAATTGTGCAAAAGGGGTAATTTTCTGCGGCAATGCCGGCCTTGGTTAGGGCGTTGAACAACGTGGATTTACCGACGTTGGGAAGGCCAACGATGCCGCACTTCAAACTCATTAATCTGTCCTTGTCTTGCCTTGGGAAACGGGTGCCAATTGTACTGACCGGCGAAGAAGGACAAGATTAGTTCAGGAACTTGCTCCAGGAGCCAACGTTGTGAACGTCCTGGTAGCCGTTCTTCTTGAGCAGCATCCTTGCCATTCCACTTCGCGTTCCGCTTGCGCAGCCCACGACCACCGGGGCGGTCTTGGGGATCTCGCCCAGTCGGCTTCCCAATTCCTGTAGAGGGATGTTGACGGTGCCCGGGGCGTTGCCACTGGCAAATTCGGCCGCCGAGCGAACGTCGACCAATAGTGCACCGCGCTTGCGCAGTTCCGGCAGCAGGGCGATCACGCGCCTTGAATTCCACCACTTGTATCCGAACCAAAGCGCCAGGGCCAGAAACGGCCAGTACTGCTTGAAAATGTCCTGAAAATCCATGGTGTGCCTGTCAAAGTTGAGGGCAAGAGTATCGCCGCAAAGCAGGCCTTCATCCAGCGACCAACACCGTGCACCCGCTGAATTTGCCGTCATGCAGCGGGCCTACAATGGCCCGCCCGGGGCTCGTGCGTAGCCCCCCCGATACGGGAGAAAAAGTGTATGCCAACGCTGCCTGTGCGCATCCTGCTGACTGCCTTGCTGTGCTGGTGCACCGGTGTGGTCGGGGCTGCCAATGCGGGTGGCGAAAGCGTCATCACACTGGTTGATACCGCAGCGTCGATCCAGATTGAATCGGACATCGAAACCTGGGTCGATGCCGACTCGCTGGCCACGATCGACAAGGTGGCCAGTGGGGCTGCAAAATTTGAGTCAACCCCCGCTCTGGTCCGCCACACACTGACCAGCAAAGACACACTGTGGATCAGGCTGCGCCTGGTGCGCGCCAGTGGTTCGGTGGCGCGCTGGACATTGAATGTGCCCACACCCTCGCTGGACACGGTCACGCTGTATCAATCGGATGGCGCGGGGGGATGGGCAGTTCAGCGTGCCGGAGACACCCTGGCCCAATCCGAATGGCACCGATCCGGCCCCTACCCCGACTTTGACCTGACGCTGGCCGGCCAACCCCCTGGTGAAATCTATCTGGCCATTCGCAACCACAAAATCGGTGCTGTCCCGCTTCGGTTGGCGCCTCAACTCCCGCGCGAAGGCCAGCGCCAGCGCGAGTTGCTGGTCATGGCGCTGGTGCTGGGTGCGCTGCTGTGCATGGCTAGCCTGTCTGTGCTGCGCTTTGCCGAGCACCGGAAAATAATTGACGGATGGGCGGCCCTGTTTGGAGTGCTGGTGGTGGTCACCATAGCAGGATTTACCGGCATCATGAATGCCTATGTCTGGGGCGCCTTTCCCAGGTTTGGCGATATCAGCGCCAGCATTCTTCCTGTCATCACAGTGGGCTGCACACTGCTGTTTGTGCGCAGCATCTTCGCCCACCACTTGCGCGGACGCCGGTTTTACCGTTTGACTACTTGGGTCGGGTTGGCGACGGTCGCATCGGTTCTGTTGTTCGGCATTCTGGATCGCCCGATGGCCGACCACGTCTGCGGTGCTGCCATGCTGGTATCAACGGTTCTCTCCATCGTGGTCACCTACCTGGGGGGACGCAACGGATCGGTGGTTGCGCGCTGGCTGATGTTCGCTCTGGCGCCCCAGTTTTTGGCCGAAATCTACATTTTTGCGTCGGGCTTTAACCTGGTGCCGTTCGTTTGGGAAATGCGCTACCTGATGGTGTTGACCATTGCGCTGGCGGTGCCGGTGCTACTGTACGCCCTGAGCCAAGTCACCCACGACCGCAAGGAGTTGGCCAACCGCGCCAACCACCTGCCCACGCAGGACGCATTAACCGGCCTGCTGACCAAGGAGGTGTTTCAGAACCACCTGGAAGACTCTCTTGCACGGGCTATTGAAACGCGTGAGCCCATTGCGCTGGTGCTGGTGCGGGTCATCAACCACAGCCAGATCCGCCAGGTCTACGGAGACACCACGGCCGAGCAGTGCCTGCTGCGTGCTGTGGTCAAATTGCAGCGCATTCTGCGCGATGTGGACCCCGCTGGTCGCGTGGGGACCGCACAGTTTGCCTTGCTGATGGAAGGGGTTAAAACCCGAGACCAGGTAACCGAGCGCATGGTCAAGCTGATCGCGTCGGGTTTGATTCCCCTGCCAGGTCTGGTTACAGACGTGACCCTGCACTTTCAGGCAGCCTGCGTGATGCTGCACGAGAACCCGGTTCCGGCCGAACTGGTGCTGGGCGATTTGCGCACCTTGCTTTCTGGCATGTCATCGCTGACGCGCCGACCCATCCGGTTTCTGGAGCCCTTGCCCACGCAGGCACTGGAACTCCGCTCCAAGCTGGAGAGTGATGCCGTCTGACCCGGCTTTTACAATCCTCGCATGACAAGACCGTTTGACATCTGTATCCGTGGCGCCGGCATCGTTGGGCGCACACTGGCCCTGCATCTGGCGGCCAAGCAATTGCGGGTGGCGCTGGTAGCAGCCGACGCCACGCCTTCTGCGACCAACGGCGCGTCGGACGTGCGCGCCTACGCACTCAACCAGCCCTCGCGCCAACTGCTGGAGTCGGCCCGCTGCTGGCCCGATGTGCCGCACGCAACACCTGTATTGGCCATGCAGGTGCATGGCGACAGCGGTGGGCAGGTGGCGTTCAACGCCAACGACACCCCGGCAGAAGCCCTGAACTGGATCGTTGATGTGCCCGTGCTGGAGGCTCGCCTCATCGAGGCCGTGCGCTACCAGGGATTGATTGAAGTCGCCAGCACCCCGCAACCCGCCACATTGACCGTGGTGTGTGAGGGCCGCGCCAGCAGTTCGCGCCAGGAGTGGGGCGTGCAGTGGGATGTCAAGCCCTATGGCCAGTCGGCCCTGGCCACACGGGTGCAGTGCTCTACCGCGCACGCCCAGGTGGCCCGCCAGTGGTTTCACAAGGGCGAAATCCTGGCATTTTTGCCGCTCGATGGCCCCCAAGGGAACTTATGCGCCATCGTGTGGTCAGTCAGTCCGCAACGTGCGAAGGAATTGCTGGATGCAGCACCCGAAGATTTTTGCAGGGCACTGGAACTGGCCAGCCATGGCGTGATGGGCACGGTGGCTTTAACCAGCGAGCGCAAGACCTGGGCACTGCAGCAGGCGCAGGCCCGGCGTTGGACCGGAGTGGCGCCGCAGGGTGCATGGGTGCTGGCAGGGGACGCCGCGCACAATATGCACCCGCTGGCGGGTCAGGGATTGAATATGGGCTTGGCCGATGTGGCCGAACTGGTGCGGGTATTGACCGAACGGCCGTATTGGCGCAGTGTGGGTGATCCCAAATTGCTGCGCCAGTACGAACGCGCCCGCAAGGCCGATTTTGCGGTGATGGGGCAGGCCAACGATGCGCTGCAGCAGTTGTTCACCAACCCCCATCCAGCATTGCAGGCCATGCGCAACTGGGGCATGAACCGATTTGAGAGTAGCGGACCGATCAAACAATGGGTTGCACGGCGCGCGATGGGCGCGCACGGAAAACCCGTCATTCAAGGTAAAAAGCAGTCATGAAAATCACTTTTAAATCCCTGCTGGCCAGCACCTTGGTGGTGCTGTGCAGCGGAGTCCTGGCGCAAGAAGCGGCCATTCGCAAGAACCTGGCTGAGCGGTTGCCCCAGCTCAAGGGCATTGACGAGGTCAGCAAAACACCGATCCCCGGCGTGTACGAACTGCGGGTCAATGGCGCCGACATCTATTACACCGACGCCCAGGGCAACTACCTTATCGAAGGAAACATCATTGACCTGCGTGCCAGGCGCAATCTGACCGAAGAACGGGTCACCAAGCTCACCGCGGTCAAATTTGAAGAACTGCCGTTCAAGGACGCCTTCACCATTGTGCGCGGCAACGGCAAGCGCCGTCTGGCTGTTTTCGAAGATCCCAACTGCGGTTATTGCAAGCGCTTTGAGCGCGACTTGCAGAAGGTGGACAACGTCACAATTTACATGTTTTTGTACCCCATTCTGGGCGCCGACTCGGGCGAAAAATCCAAAGCCATCTGGTGTGCCAAAGACCAGGGCAAGGCCTGGCAGGACTACATGGTGCGCGACCAGCAGGTACCTGCCGTTGCAGCGGGTTGCGACACCACCGCCCTGGCGCGCAATGTAGAACTGGGCCGCACGCACAAGATTACCGGCACGCCAACCCTGATCTTTATTGACGGCTCCCGTGTGCCGGGCGCAGTGGATTCCAAGCAGGTTGAGAAATTGCTGAGCGATGCCAAAGGCTGATTCTGTGGCCAGCGTCCACTACACGGTGGAGGTAGCCGACCTCCACGCCCATCTCTATGGCATCACACTGACGGTTGCCGCGCCGGCAGAGCGGCAAACATTGCGCCTGCCAGTGTGGATTCCGGGTAGCTACCTGGTGCGCGAGTTCGCCAAAAACCTGCAGAGCCTGACCTGCCGTCAGGGCAAGCGCGCAGTACCCGCTCAGCAAAAGGACAAAGCAACCTGGGTGGTGGACTGCACGCCAGGCAAGCCGCTTGTGGTGCAGTACCAGGTTTATGCCAACGACCCCTCGGTGCGCACCGCCTGGCTGGACGCCACGCGCGGCTTTTTCAACGGCACGAGCCTGTGCCTCCTGGTGGAAGGCCAGCAGGACCAACCCCACACGCTAGAACTGGTTGCGTCCAAATCAATAGCCAACTGGTCCGTCGCAACCGGGGCTGGCGCCGTCAAAGTGAACAAGCGCGGATTTGGCAGCTACCGGACGGACAACTACGACACGCTGGTGGATTGTCCGTTCGAAATGGGTCCATTCTGGAGCGGCAACTTCACCGCCTGTGGCATACCGCACCGCTTTGTGGTGGCCGGCGCGCCACCCAGTTTTGACGGCCGCCAACTGCTGGCTGACACCCAAGCAATTTGCGAAGAAGAAATACGCTTCTGGCATGGCGAAATTATCAAAAACCATAGCGCCTCACGCAATAAGCGCGGGGGCCAAAGCCCTATTCCGTATACAAATTATGTCTTCATGCTCAACGCCATGGCCGACGGCTACGGCGGGCTGGAGCACCGCAACTCCACCGCGCTGATCTGCAAGCGCCAGGACTTGCCCCGACTGCCCCGCAACACGCTGGCGCCTGCCAACCACAAGCAACCCGAGGGCTACACCACGCTGCTGGGCCTCATCTGCCACGAATACTTTCACACCTGGAACGTCAAGCGCCTGCGCCCGGCCGAGCTGGCCACCTATGACTACACCCAGGAAAATTACACCGAACTGCTCTGGTTCTTTGAGGGTTTTACAAGTTACTACGATGACCTGTTGCTGCGCCGCGCGGGCCGGATCGACAACGCTGCCTACCTCAAACTGCTGGCCAAAACGGTGAATGGTGTGGCGCAAACGCCCGGCCGCAAAGTGCAAAGCGTGGCCCAGGCCAGCTTTGACGCCTGGATCAAGTACTACCGCCAGGACGAAAACACACCCAACGCCACGGTGAGCTACTACACCAAGGGCTCGCTGGTGGCCCTGTGCCTGGACCTGACACTGCGCGCCGAGGGCAAAACCACGCTGGACGCCGTGATGCGCGGCTTGTGGACGCGCTGCAGCGGCGGCCCCATGTCCGAGCAGGATGTGCTGTCGGTCCTGTCCCAACTGGGCGGACGCAGTTTTGCCGCCGAATTGGCGCGCTGGGTTCACAGCACCGAAGAACTGCCCGTGCACGCACTGCTGGAAAAACACGGCATTGAGGTTCACCAGGAGCCCGAAGCAGTCGCCCCGCAACTGGGCCTGCGCGTCAAGGAAGGAAACGGCCTGTTTGTACAAAGCGTGTTACGTGGGGGTGCGGCTGAAAAGGCCGGATTTGCCAGCGGCGATGAGTGGATAGCGGTGCAACCGGTTGGCAAAGGTACCGATGGCCCCTGGCGCCTGCAGTCACTGGACGACTTCACCCTGTATGCCGGCAACGCCAAAGCGGTGACGGCCATCATCTCCCGCGACAAACGCCTGCTGCCATTGACGCTGACCCTGCCCAAACCCAGCCACGCGGTACGCCTGGCTGTGCGCGACGAAGCGCTGGCCAATGCCTGGCTGGGCCAGACACCAGAATCGTCTTGAATTCC
>DAOQRI010000073.1:0-9246 GCA_035355475.1 Rhodoferax sp.
GCCGCTGCGCACCTGCGGTTTCGCCCCATCGTGATGACCTCGCTGGCCTTCGTGCTGGGCGTGTTGCCGCTGGCCATTTCCAGCGGTGCGGGCTCAGCCAGCCAGCGGGCCATCGGCACTGGCGTGATGGGCGGCAGCCTGCTGGGCACCATGCTGGCCGTGCTGTTTGTGCCCATCTTCTTCGTGGTGGTGCGCTCCATCTTCAAGGGCAGCGAGCGCCAGCACCAATTTGATATCGAGCACGGCCACCAGATCGGTGTCGACAGCCATGAATGATCTACCTATGAAAACCCTCCGCATCGCCCCCCTGGCGCTGACAGCAGTCCTGGCCCTGTCGGGTTGCAGCCTGATCCCCACCTACGAGCGCCCGGCGGCGCCCGTGGCTTCGCAATACCAGGGCGCAGACGCGCAGCAGTCCGCAGCCGCCACTCCCGCGGCAGAAACCAGCTGGCAGTACTTCTTCAAGGACGCTCGACTCAAGCGCCTGATTGCTGTGTCCCTGGAAAACAACCGCGACCTGCGCGTAGCGGTGCTCACCATCGAGCAGGCCCGCGCCCAGTTGCAAGTGCGCCAGGCTGACCAGCTGCCCACGGTCAACGCCGGCATCACCGGCACACGGGGCCCCGCCACCACAGGCACCATCACCAGCACTTACACCGCAGGCCTGAGCGTTACCGCCTACGAACTGGACTTCTTTGGTCGCGTGCGTGCCTTGAGCCAAGCGGCCCAGGCGCAGCTGCTGGGCACCGAGGAGGCGCGCAAAACGGTGCAGATCAGCCTGATTGCGGCGGTGGCCAATACCTATCTCGCCCTGCTGGCGGACGATGCGCTGCTGCGGGTGACCGGCGACACGCTGGCCTCGCGCCAGGAGTCCCTCAGGCTCATGCAACTGAAGTTTGACAATGAGGCCGCGTCACGGCTGGAGCTGAGCACCACCCAATCCCAGCTGGAAGCCGCCAAGGCCGCCCACGCGCAGGCCACACGCCAGCGCGCGCTGGATGAAAACGCCCTGGTTCTGCTGGTGGGTCAAAGCCTGCCTGCCGATCTGCCCGTCGGCTTGCCCCTTACCGAGCAAGGTCTGCTGGCCGATCTGCCCGCCGGTGTGCCGTCCGACTTGCTGACCCGCCGCCCCGACATCCGCCAGGCCGAGCAGGTGCTGCTGGCCAACAACGCCAATATCGGTGCAGCACGCGCCGCTTTCTTCCCGCGCATCAGCCTCACCGCCAGCGCGGGCGCAGTCAGCAGCGAACTGGATCGCCTGTTCAACAACGGCACCACCGCCTGGACCTTTGCACCCCAGCTGGTGCTGCCCATCTTTGACTACGGGCGCAACGCCGCCAACCTGGAATCGGCCAAAGTGGTCCGCGACATCGCCGTGGCGCAGTATGAAAAGGCGATTCAGACCGGATTCAGGGAAGTGTCTGATGCACTGGCCGGGCGCGCAACTCTGGGCGAGCAACTGCGCGCCCAAAACGCCCAGCTGGCTGCCGAGCAGACCCGCATGCAGTTGACTGACCTGCGCTTCAAACATGGCGCCTCCAGCGCGTTTGAGGTGCTGGACGCCCAACGCTCGCTGTTTGCCGTGCAGCAGGCGACGTTGCAGGTGCAACTGCAACAAGTGCAAAACCGGGTGACGCTCTACAAGGTACTGGGCGGCGGCTGGACGGATTGACAGGCTGAATGACACCCCAAAACGCCCCTGTGGGGGTACAGATCTCCAGCAGGGTACTAGTTTGAATTTTACATGCCAAATCGACCTCTAGCCCTTGTGGAATATGCGTAAATAGCTATCATAGTTATAGCATTTTCCTCACTCAAAAGAACCGCTCCCCCAAACGGGGGAGAGTCAATACAGCGCGTATACAAGGCCTATACTGTTTTATGCGCCGGGCCGCATAGGATTGAGCGGACCCGGGACTGTCCCAGAAGAAGGTCTTGTCAACATGCTCGATTCGCTTCGCCGCAAGCTGTTTCCGCAGCAGACCGGCCATGCCAGCATTCAAGAGTGGCGCCAGCACGTTTTGGCGGTCATGCTCTCAACCATCGTTGTACTGTCTACTCTGGTTGCGGTGCCCAGCATCGTTCTCGCAATCTTCAAGGGCATGTGGCACGTCGCCATTACCGACGCCGTAGGTCTGTTGCTGGCATTCGGGCTGTGGCGCGCAGATCGGCTGTCCTTTCAAACTCGCGCATGGGCACTGTGTGGTCTGCTCTATGCCGTGGGACTGGCCTTGCTGTTTATCACTGGACCAGCCGCCCAGATCTACCTGATTGCGTCGCCGGTAATTGCAGCCATCTTTCTTGGGCTGCGACCCGGCCTGTATACCTCTGCATTCAATACGATCTCACTCGGGCTGGTGGGCTACTTTGGCTCTGCCAATGTCCAGGTAGCCGGTCTGGAAGGCCAGCCGCTACTCAAATGGGTCATCATTTCCGTGAATTTCGCGTTCGTCAACGCCATGATCACAATATCCATTGCACTACTGCTGCGCGGGCTCGAAAGCTCATTAGGCACAGTTCGTGAAAGCGAAGAGCGTTTTCGCACCGCCTTTCTGACCAGTCCGGACGCCATCAGCATCAACCGGCTCGCGGATGGTGTCTTTCTTGAGGTGAACGACGGTTTTCTGCATCTGCTGGGCCGCAAACGGGAGCATGTTATTGGCCAAACCTCCAAGGATGTGGCCATCTGGAAAGACCTCGACGCCCGGCGTACGTTGTTTGACACCATCGCTCGGGACGGAGAAATCAGAAACATGGAGACTGATTTCGTTGTGGTGGATGGTCGCCCTGTCACGGTGCTGCTGTCGGCCCATGTCATTGCCGTCAATGGTGAGAAGTGCAGCCTGACGGTGGCACGCGATTTCACCGAGCGCAAGGCCGTCGAACGCGAGCTCGATGCGCACCGCCACCACCTCGAAGAGTTGGTAGCTCAACGCACCGTCGATCTGGAAAATGCCAACCAGGCCAAGTCGCGATTTCTTGCCAACATGAGCCACGAAATCCGCACGCCCATGAACGGTGTGTTGGGAATGATTGATATTCTGCAAACGACCGCCCTGTCGCGCGAACAGCACCGCATGCTGGGCACAGTTCACGATTCGGCGTTGTCGCTGCTGGGCATCTTGAATGACATCCTGGATTTCTCCAAAATCGAAGCCGGCAAACTGGAACTGGAGGTACTGCCAACCCACCTGCGCAGGGTGTGCGAGGGCGTGGCGCAGTTGATGTCGGTCGCGGCGCAGGCCAAGAAATTGACCCTGTCGGTGGAGATGGAGCCCGACCTGCCGGAATGGATGTTGTGCGATCCTACGCGTTTGCGCCAGGTGTTGCTGAACCTCCTGGGCAATGCCGTCAAGTTCACATCCAACGCAAACAATCGAACCGGCGAAGTGCTGCTCACGGTGGAGAAGTGTGGCTTGCCCGATGGCAGCGCCGGGGTTCAACTGCGCATCCGTGACAACGGTATTGGCATGTCGCCGCAAAATTTGAACCAGTTGTTTCAACCCTTTACCCAGGCCGACGCCAGCACCGCACGCAACTTTGGCGGCACGGGACTGGGTCTGAGCATCACACAGCGGCTAGTGGAATTGCTGGGTGGCAACATATCAGTATCCAGCACACTGGGAGTGGGTTCCGAATTCACCGTGCGGCTGCCACTGCACCCCTGTGAACCAGGACCCGTAGCGCACGATAGTCACTATGGCGCCACCATACCCATGGTGGTGCAGACCGATGCCAGCGGCCGCGAGACGGGTCGCTTTCTGGATGCAAGAAAGACCCCGCGTGCATCCGCATCGGCTGTGGCAGGCCACACCGACCAGGCAACGACACCGGGCATGGGCCTGATCTTGCTCGCTGAAGACAATGAAACCAACCGGGATGTGATGCGCCAGCAATTAGGACTGCTCGGATACGCAGTGGAAGAGGCGCATGACGGCCTGATCGCCCTGGCCATGTGGCGCACCGGGCGTTACGCCTTGCTGTTGACCGACTGCGAAATGCCCCAAATGGACGGATTTGAGTTGAGTGCAACCATCCGCCGTGAAGAGCCGCCGGGAGTGCGCCTACCCATCATTGCTGTCACAGCCAATGCCATGCAAGGCGAGTCCCAACGCTGCAAGGACCACGGCATGGACGATTACCTGACCAAACCCCTTCGCATGCATGCACTGTCTGAGATGCTGTCCAAATGGATGCCCGCCGTCATTGCGCACAAGTCAGCCCCAACCGAAGCAGCCGCACCGGGAGAGTTGGCGATGTGGGACCCGACAACGCTAACCCAGATGATCGGTGAAAACCCGGCGGTGCAAGCCCGCCTGCTGAGCCGCTACCTGGAATTGACTCGCAGTCAATTGGCCACCATTGCAGCGGCAAGCGCAACCAGCGACACCAAGACTATGTCGACTGAAGCGCACAAGCTGAAGTCAGCATCCCGCTCCATTGGGGCCATTCGCCTGGGCGAGCTGTGTGAGCAATTGGAGGCTGCCGGGCGGACCGACGATGCCCCGGGCTGCACCAGGCTGGCCGCCAGTTTGCCGGGTATTTTTTCTCAGGTGGAATCCAGAATTCATGACCATCTGGCGCAGCCTGTCCAATGAATTCACCAATTTGGCAACAGAGTCACATAAATGGGTGATTCCCTCAAGAGAAAGTCATTGGACAATGGATTTGCAAAGAAATAGAAATTGAATGTGGGGGGGTGGTTATGGCGGATATGAAATTGTCGGATTACACCTATCTGGTGGTCGACGATGACGAGTTTTCGCGGGAATTCGTAGTTACAGTCTTGGGGCACCTGGGCTGTAACGTGGTGCATTGCGCACCCGATAGCGACACAGCCATCGTTTTGGCACGCCAACACAAACCCGACTTTGTGCTGCTGGACATCTATATGCCCGAAGTCGATGGTTGGACATTCTTGGAGAAGCTGCGAAAAACCATGCCCCATGCCGCGGTGATCATGATCACGGGGTCTGGAAAACCGGCTGATTTCAGAAAATCCATGGCCGAAACCGTAGACGGCTATTGCATCAAACCCGTATCACCGGGCGTGATGCTCAGAGCTCTCGAAGGCGCTTTGTCGAGACGCAAAAGCCAGAATGCCTGACACACGGAGGGCGGCGACTTGTTCACCGCCACCCACTTTTCAGATTTATTCCACCCGTGTCACGCTCGTGGGCTTGAAGCCCAGATCTGCCGCCTTGCCTTTGCGTGCGCGTGCCGCACGGGCATTGTTCAGGCTGCGGATCTCCAGCGTTTCTTCCCGGTCTTTGCCGCCGCGCCCGATGCCGGAGATGCGTACGCTGCGGGTGTAGGCAGCGGCACCTGCCAGTGTGTCCTTGGCTTCCAGGTCGATCAGCATCAAACCCCGGCCACCATTGGCCAGTGCCTTGAGTTCGGTGATCTCAAAGGTCAGGATACGGCCACCGGTGGAGGCGCAGGCGACATGGGTAGCTACTGCCACCGGTGTGGCCGGTGTGCCCGCTACCGCAACCTTACCGTGTGCACCAGACACCAGAGACGGGCAGCAAAGTGTCTCGCCGTCGTTGACCGAGAGAAAGGCCTTGCCAGCCTTCTGGCGCGACACCATGTTGTCCACCGTGGCCATGAAGCCATAGCCGGCGCTGCTGCTGAGCAACAAAGTAGCAGTCGGCGCACCGGCAAAGTAATACAGCAACTGCGTGCCGCTTTCCAGCTCAATTAGGGTCGTGACCGGCTGGCCATCGCCTCGGCCGCCTGGCAACAGCGAAACAGCCACCGAGTAGACACGACCGTTGGAGCCAAACACCAGCAGCGTGTCGACACTGCGGCACTCAAAGGTGCCATACAGACCGTCGCCTGCCTTGAAGGCAAACGTGGACGCCTCATGCCCATGGCCGGTACGGGTACGTACCCAGCCCTTCTGGCTGACGACGACGGTGACGGGCTCGTCCACCACCTTGATCTCCAGCACGGCTTTCTTTTCGGCCTGGATCAGCGTGCGACGCGGGTCGGCAAAGGTCTTGGCATCCGCTTCGATCTCCTTGACCATCAGACGTCGCAGTGCGGCCGGATTGCCCAGAATCTCTTCCAGCTTGCTCTGCTCGCCTCGCAACTCGGACAACTCTTGCTCAATCTTGATGGCCTCCAGCCGCGCCAACTGGCGCAGGCGTATTTCAAGAATGTCTTCAGCCTGCCGGTCCGACAGATTGAAGCGTGCGATCAGCGCGGCTTTGGGCTCGTCCGACTGGCGGATGATCGCAATCACCTCGTCGATGTTCAGCAGAACAGTCTGACGACCTTCCAGGATATGGATGCGGTCCAGCACTTTGGACAGGCGATGCTGCGAGCGCTTCTCAATGGTGCTTTGGCGAAAGGCAATCCATTCCTGCAACATCTGTCGCAACGACTTGAGCGTGGGCCGGCCGTCCAGACCAATCATCGTCAGGTTGATGGGTGACGAGGTTTCCAGGCTGGTGTGCGCCAGCAGCGCGGTTATCAGTTCCTTCTGTTCAATTCGGCTGGTCTTGGGTTCGAACACCAGGCGCACAGCAGCGTCTTTGTTCGACTCGTCGCGCACCACGTCCAACACGGACAGCACACTTGCCTTTAGCTGGTTCTGGTCCTGTGACAAGGCTTTTTTCCCGGCCTTGACTTTGGGGTTGGTCAACTCTTCAATCTCTTCCAGCACCCGCTGGCTGCTGACGCCCGGCGGCAGCTCGGTCACCACCAGTTGCCACTGGCCACGGGCCATATCCTCAATTTTCCAGCGAGCGCGAACCTTGAGTGAACCACGGCCGGTTCGGTAGGCGTCCGCAATGTCAGACGCGCTGCTGATGATCTGCCCGCCACCCGGGTAATCGGGGCCCGGCACCAGCGCGGCCAGGGCATCGTCGGCCAGCGTCGGCGTCTTGATCAGGGCTACGCAGGCATCGGCGATCTCGCGCAGGTTGTGGCTGGGGATTTCAGTGGCAAGGCCCACGGCAATGCCACTGGCGCCGTTGAGCAAACTGAACGGCAGGCGGGCCGGCAACTGGCGCGGCTCTTCGGTGGAGCCGTCGTAGTTGGGCTGGAAGTCCACCGTGCCCATGTCGATTTCATCCAGCAACAGGCTGGTGATCTTGGCCAGCCGCGCCTCGGTGTAGCGCATGGCGGCAGCACCATCGCCATCTCGACTGCCGAAGTTGCCCTGGCCGTCGATTAGCGGGTAGCGCTGCGAAAAGTCCTGTGCCATGCGCACCAGTGCGTCATAGGCGGCCTGGTCGCCGTGCGGGTGGAAGCGGCCCAGCACATCGCCAACCACGCGGGCGCTTTTAACCGGGCGGGCGCCGGTGTTGCCATTAGGCCCACCAAAACCCAGGCCCATGCGCGACATGGAATACAGGATGCGCCGCTGCACGGGCTTCTGGCCGTCACACACATCCGGCAGGGCGCGGCCCTTGACCACGGAGAGCGCGTACTCCAGATAGGCCCGCTGTGCGTAGGTCGCCAGGTTCAGTTCGTTATCGCCGCCATCACCGGGCGGTATGGAAGCGAGGTCAAGAATGGGTTGGTCGGTCATGTGATTCAATTCGACAATTCAGTGGGCGCCTGTGGTTGCACACTGGCAAGCACGCGTGGGCTAAGGCGGTTGTAGAGACTCATTACCGAGCGCACGTAATTCTGAGTTTCCTTGTAAGCGGGGATTTTGTTGCCGGCTTTCTGCACGGCCCCTTCACCTGCGTTGTAGGCGGCAACCGCCAATTCCAGCTGGCCAGGAAACAAGTTGATCAGGTCACGCAGGTAGCGCGCGCCGGTATTGATATTGGTGCGCGGATCGGTCAGCTTGGCAGCCACAGAACCGCCTCTATCGCTAGTTAGCCCGTAGCGCTGGGCAGTGGCGGGCATGACCTGCATCAGGCCGACTGCGCCCTTTGGCGACACTGCCAATGCATCAAAACCTGACTCGGCCGCGATAACCGCCTGCAAGAGCGCCATGTCCAGCTGATTGGCCTCGGCTGCCGTGCGCACCAACGGCTTGATGGCCATAAAACCGGGCCACAACTCGAGACTGGCAACACTGCGCCCCGCCAAGCCCGAGGGTGCATAACGCGCAACAGCAAGGGCTACATTGCCCGCCTGGGCGCTGCTTGTATCGGGTGTCGGTATGCCCCGAAACATCAATTTGTACCGCTTGTCCAGTTGGCTGGAGGCAAAGTGCTTGACACCGTGGCTGTCCACATGGATCCACATGTCCGCATAGGCGGGTTGCAGGCACGCCAGCAACAGACCCGGCACCCAGAGTGCCTTTAAAAATCCGCACCGAGCCAGCATCAGACATCCACCTCTACCGAGTCGCCATGCAACTCCATCAGTTCCCGCCGTGCCGCAGCTTCACCCTTGCCCATCAGCTTGGTGATCAGCGCTTCGGTCTGCCCGAAGTCAATCGCGCCCAACATGACGGGCATCAACCGGCGTGTGTCGGGATTGAGGGTGGTGTCCCACAGCTGCTCCGCGTTCATTTCGCCCAGGCCCTTGAAGCGGCTGATAGTCCAGGCGGCTTCGCGCACGCCTTCCTTGCGCAGCTTGTCCAGGATGGCCGTCAGTTCGCCCTCGTCCAGCGCATAGGCTTTGGACGCCGGCTTTTTGCCACGTGCCGGCGCGTCCACCCGAAACAACGGTGGCCGTGCCACAAACACGTGGCCTGTCTCGATGAGTTTGGGGAAATGCCGGAAGAACAGTGTGAGCAACAACACCTGAATGTGTGAGCCGTCGACGTCAGCGTCCGACAGGATGCACACCTTGCCATACCGCAGGCCACTCAGGTCCGGCGAATCGTTGGGCCCGTGCGGGTCCACACCGATGGCCACCGATATGTCATGGATTTCGGTATTGGCAAACAAGCGGTCACGGTCCACTTCCCAGGTGTTGAGCACCTTGCCGCGCAGCGGCAAAACAGCCTGGTTTTCTTTGTCACGACCCATCTTGGCACTGCCACCGGCCGAGTCACCCTCAACCAGAAAAACCTCGTTGTAGGCAATGTCCCGGCTCTCACAGTCGGTGAGCTTGCCCGGGAGCACAGCCACACCGGAGCTCTTGCGCTTTTCTACCTTTTGACCGGCCTTCTGCCGACTTTGCGCGGCCTTGATCGCCAGTTCGGCCAGCTTTTTGCCGTATTCCACATGCTGGTTGAGCCACAGCTCCAGCGCAGGGCGCACAAAACTGGAAACCAGGCGCACAGCGTCGCGCGAGTTGAGCCGCTCCTTGATCTGGCCCTGGAACTGCGGG
>DAOQRI010000074.1:0-9225 GCA_035355475.1 Rhodoferax sp.
TTTCGGGCTGGGAACCATCCTGGGCCTGCTGGTCACCGGCATCATCGTGGGGCCGCACACGCCGGGACCATTTGTCACCCGCGAGGTCGACAGCGTGCGCCAGTTCACCGAGATCGGCGTGGTGATGCTGCTCTTCCTGATCGGCCTGGAGATGAAGCCCAGCCGCCTGTGGAGTTTGCGGCGCATGCTGTTTGGGCTGGGATCACTCCAGATTCTGTTGTCCACCCTGGGCATTGCCGTCTACTTTCACCTGTTCCATGACAGCTGGACGACATCGCTGTTGCTGGGGGCTGGCTTTGCGTTGTCGTCCACCGCCATCGTCATCCAGATGCTGCGTGACAAGGGCGAAGTGGCAAGTCAGCATGGCCAGGCCGCGTTTGCCGTGCTGCTGATGCAGGACCTGGCCGTGGTGCCGCTGCTGGCCATCATTCCGGTCATTGCCGAAGCCGGGCCGTTGCAAAGTGGGCAGTCGCTGTGGGAGCGTGCCGTGGTTGCACTCGCCATGGTCGCAATGGTGGTAGTGGTGGGGCGCTATGTGGTGCCGCGCGCACTGGACTATCTGGCCCGCCGCAACCACCGCGAGGCTTTTTTCCTGACGGCTTTGGCCGCCATGTTTGTGGCTGCTCTGGCCATGGACCGTGTCGGCATGTCCATGGCTCTGGGTGCTTTTTTGATGGGCATGATGCTGTCCACTTCGCGCTACAGCTTGCAGATCGAGGCGACCATGGAACCCCACAAGGGCCTCCTGATGAGCCTGTTTTTCGTGGCGGTTGGCATGTCGGTCGATGTGCAGGCGCTGGTGCATAGGCCGGTTGAATTTGCAGCGCATGTGCTGGCCATCGTTGCCATCAAGATTTCTGTTTTGTATTGGTTGTGCCTGGTCTTTGCAACCGGCCGCCAGACCGCTCTGCGCGTGGCCTTCTTGCTGTCGCAGGGGGGCGAGTTCGGCTTTGTGGTATTTGGCGTTGGCAAGGCGCTGGGTCTGATCGACGACCCCACCTTCGTCATGGCGATAGCGGTCATTTCGCTCACCATGCTGCTGACTCCGGTGCTGATCAAGCTGGGCAACCGCCTGGCGCGCAGTCAGCTGGACGAGGCTGCCCAGGTACCGGAATACCAGCCGCAGGTAGGTGCGCAGCCCATTCGGGCGGTGATAGCGGGGTACGGGCGGGTGGGCCACACGGTGGGCACCATTTTGGGCAGCAGCGGCATTCCCTACATTGCGTTTGAAACGGATGCTGCTCTGGTGGGTCAGTGGCGCACCGAAGGCCACCCGGTGTTTTATGGCGATATCTGTAACCCGGAGCTGCTGGGCAGTGCCGCGCTGCAGTCTGTGGAACTGGTCGTGCTGACCATTGACGACGGAGAAGCCGCCGTGCGTGCGGCAAGCCTGATTCGCACGCTGGCGCCGCAGATGACCATTGTGGCCCGCGCTGGAAATCTGGCCACCTGTGATGCACTGCACCGGGTCGGCGTGGCCCACACCTTCCCCGAGGCGCTGGAGGCCAGCCTGCGCCTGGCGGCCCAGAGTCTGGAAGCCCTGGGCGTCACCACCGATGACACCGACATGCTGTTGCGCGGGCTGCGTAGCTCGGACTATGAGATGGTGCGCGAGGGGCCTGAATCCGTGGTCGTTGATACCGGCAGCCGCTTGCCTGTCCAGCCGTAGAATGTTTTGACCACGGACAAACACAAATCACTGGGGGAGTCGAAAAAAATGAAACATCTATCTTCAACATGGTTCCTGCTCATCGCCATTCTGGCCACACTTGCAGGCTGCTCTGCAACCGGCCCTGCGTTCAAGGAGTTGAGCGGCGTACCCCGCGACAAAGCCACGATTTACGTCTACCGCCCCAATGCTTTCACCAATAGTGGCAATGCTCCGAACCTGTTCGTGAACGATGTGGACCATGGCCCGTTGTGGAATGCCGGATACATTCCGCTTTCAACGTCCCCGGGCAAAATTAACCTGGTTCTCAAGGGTGAAAAAATGAAGTGGGGTTTAGAGCCCATCGGCACTTCCGTTCAGGCCGAGGCAGGCAAGACCTATTACTTCCGGATGGGCAACTACATTGAAAGGTTGGACTACGCCGGCAATCCAGTCAAGGGTCCCAGTACCAGCAAGGACGTGAGCCCGGTGCTGTCACGCACCATTCAGATCCAGCAAGTGAACACTGACTTTGGACGGCGAGAGATTGTTGAAACCAAGATGGTCGGCGCAGACGGGCGCTGAGCGTTTTGCGCGCATGGGCCAGAAAAAGTGGCAAAAAGTGCCTTTAGCCCTTGTATCTGTTGCGTAACGCGCTACCAAAGTCATAGCGGCCTTGTGAAAGGCCGCGTGATGCGTGTCTAGCCCTGGCCATCGGGCCGGATCTGGGCGCGGTCAATAACTGGCTTCCAGCGTGCCTGCTCGGCCTTGATGAAGGCATCAAACTCCCGGCTGGTATTGCCGACCGCCAGCGCGGTTTCCTGCCCCAGTTTGTCTTTGACCACACTGCCCTGCGCGGCCCTGATGGCATGTTCTTCCAGCTTGGCCAGGTTCGCAGCATTCCACTTGCGCGGTGCCATCAGGCCGTACCACTGCGTCATCTCAAAACCCTTGAATCCCTGCTCGGCCACGGTGGGAACATCAGGCAGTTGTGGCAGTCGCTGCGGCGTACCGGTGGCGATGCAGCGCAGCTTGCCCGCCTTGATGAATTGCAGCAGGGCGGGTGCGCCCACAGAGGCCGCCTGCAGCCGCCCCGCCATCAGGTCGGTCAGCATGGGGCCGGTTCCCCGGTAGGGCACATGCACGAGAAAGGTTTCGCTCACCATCTTGAGGTATTCAAAAGCCAGGTGCCCGGCACTGCCGTTGCCGGCTGACCCGTAGTTCAGTTGGCCTGGTCGGGCTTTGGCGTAGGCCACAAATTCCTTCAGGTTCCTGACGGGAAGCTCCGGGTGCACCACGTAGAGGCTGGGCACTTTGGAGATCAGGGTAATGGGGGCGAAGTCACGGTTGGCGTCATACGGCAACTTCGCAAAGATGAAGGGATTCACCGCCAGTGTTCCGATGTGGCCCAGAATGAGCGTGTGCTCGTCGGTGCTGTGGGCAACTTCCTGCATGGCAATATTTCCGGCGGCACCCGGCTTGTTTTCCACAAACACGCTCTGGCCAATCGTCTTGCCCATTTCTCCCGCAATGGCGCGCGCCACAATTTCAGAACTGCCGCCCGTGGCAAAGGGAACGACCAGCCGTAAGGGCTTGACCGGCCAGGCGCTTTGTGACCAGGCTTGCGGCACAAGCAAGGGTGAAAACGCCGCCGCGCCGAGTTGGAGCAGCTGGCGCCTGGCGAGTGAAGAATGGTTCATGGGGTCTGCCTTTCGTGAATAAGTGGGGCGGCGGTAAGCATCAGCGCGCAATCATTTTGGCCGTAAGGTGATCGATACACTTCATTCGGCGGTCCATTATGGTGCCGTGCGTTGGCGCATCCACCCCAGCCCCTCGGTGGTGGCGCCCGGGCTGGCACCCCGCCGCGGCCGGTACTCGCAACCCACCCAGCCATTCCAGCCGCATTGCGCGGCCACCTCGTCGATGACGTTCAACAGGTAAGGGTAGTTCAGTTCGCCCACATCGGGCTCATGTCGCTCGGGCACACCGGCAATCTGGAAATGGCCCACCCGCCCGGTGGGCAGGTACTCGCGGATTTTGCGGGCCACGTCGCCCTCCACAATCTGGCAATGGTACAGGTCAAACTGCACTTTCAGGTTGGGTGCGCCCAGGCGCTGCACCAGGGCATGTGCCGCATCCTGGCGGTTGAGCAGGTAGCCGGGAAAGTCGCGCGTATTGATGGGCTCCACCATCACATCGCGACTGGCGGTGCTGGCCTGTTCAGCTGCCCACGTCAGGTTGGCTTCATAGGTGGCCTGTAGCGTGGCATGCTCCACCTCGGGCGGTGCCAGCCCGGCCATCACATGGATGCGCGGGCAGTCCAACGCGACGGCATAGTCCAACGCGCGGGCAAAGCCCTCTCGGAACTCGGCTTCACGCCCCGGCAGACAGGCGATGCCGCGCTCACCCGCATCCCAGTTGCCGGGCGGTGCATTGAACAGCACCTGCTGCAAGCCGTTGTCGCGCAGGCGTTGCGCCAGTTCTTTGGCATCCAGCGCATAGGGAAACAAAAATTCCACGGCCTCAAAGCCATCGCGGGCAGCGGCAGCAAAGCGGTCCAGAAAGGCGTGCTCGTTATAGATCAGGCTGAGGTTGGCGGCAAAGCGTGGCATGGCAGGATTCTCGTATCGGCGCGGTAGAGAGAGTGGTGGTCAAACCAGCCACGCGGCATCGGGTTTCCAGTTGCGCACCCACTCAGGAAACTCAGCCGCCGGCATGGGGCGCGCCACGCCATAACCCTGGGCACGGTCACAACCCAGCTGCAGTAGCTTGCTGCCATGGGCAACCGTCTCCACACCTTCTGCAATCACCGATCGACTGAAGGCGCTGGCCAGGCCGATCACCCCTTCCAGAATGGCGAGGTCATCGGGGTCTTCGAGCATGTCACGTACAAAGCTTTGGTCGATTTTCAGCATGGAGACCGGCAGGCGTTTCAGGTAAGTAAGGGACGAGTAACCGGTACCAAAGTCATCTAGCGCAAACGTGATGCCCAGGCCGCGACAGGTCTCTATCACTGCGGATACGCGGGTGATATCTTCCAGGGCACTGGTCTCCAGAATCTCCAGCTCCAGCAGGCTGGGGTCCAGATCGGCGTGGCGTTCCAGGATGCCGCGCAGCTTCTCAACAAACTGGCCCTGTTGCAGTTGCCGTGCCCCGATATTGACGCTGATGGGCAGGTTCAGACCCAATGCTTTCCATTGCTCCAGCTGGGTCATGGCTTCATCCACCACCCACTCACCGACTTCCACCGCCAGCGTGTGGTCTTCGATGACCGGCAGAAAGCTTGCCGGGAGCAGTAGACCGCGCTCGGGGTGTTGCCACCGGATGAGTGCCTCCGCCCCGATCACATGGCCGGTGCGCATGTTGACTTTGGGCTGGTAGTACAAAACGAACTGACGTTGGGCCAGAGCCTGGCGGATGTGGTCCAGGCTTTCATGGTGACCGCGCACGCTGCGGTCCAGCTCTGCGTCGAACACGTGGTACCGGTTTTTGCCGGCCAGCTTCGCCTGGTACATGGCCTGGTCGGCCTGTCGCAGCAGCAAGTCGGCGTCCATTTCCTCCATCGGGCTGGCAAAGGTAACGCCCAGGCTGCCCGACACCCTGAGCGACAGGTTTCCCACCAACACGCTTTGCGAGGCCGCAGCCAGCAGCCGGCTCAGCATGGGCACGCAGGCAGATGCTTCACCCAGGTCTGCCAACACCGCCACAAACTCGTCGCCCCCGATCCTGGCCAGCGTGTCGCCGTCGCGCAAAGCGTTGCGCATACGGTGTGCCAGCGCGATCAGCAGGTGGTCGCCGACTTCATGGCCATACTGGTCGTTGATACTTTTGAAACCATCCAGGTCGAGAAAGACGACGGCCAGCAATTGCCCCCGGCGCTGGTTTTGGTGCAAAGCCTGGCGCAGGCGGTCGCCCAACAGGGCGCGGTTGGGCAGGTTGGTCAGTGCGTCGTAATGCGCAATATGTTCCAGCTGTTGCTGGTGGGTCTTGGAGGCGGTGATGTCCGAAAAGAGCGAAACAAAGTGGTCTACTGCCCCGGCATCATCGCGCACCGCGCTGATGGTTTGCATGGCGGCAAATACCTCGCCGCTCTTGCGCCGGTTCCACACCTCGCCATACCAGTGGCCCTTGCCATGCAGGTCGTGCCACATGCTGGCGTAAAAGTCTTGACTCTGGCGGCCGGAGCTGAGCATGCGTGGGTTGTTGCCCAGCACCTCATCCCTCGCGTATCCGGTGATGTAAGTAAAAGAGTTGTTGACGTCAACGATGGAGCCATCGGGCGTCGTGATCATGATGGCTTCACGGGCATAGGTGAAAACACTGGCTGCCAATTGCAGCTTCTTGCCGCTCGCCTGTAGCTCGGCCACCTGGGTGTTCAACAGATCGCGTTGCGCCTCCACCTGTCTGCGCAGTTGTTCGCGCACCAGCAGGTTGCGGATCCGTTGGCGGGCAATTTCCACATTGATGGGCTTGGTGATGTAGTCCACCGCACCCATGGACAAGCCCCGGGCTTCTGCCTCCAGCTCACTCATCGAGGTGACAAATACAACCGGAATGTCTTTGAGCGCGGGCAACAGCTTGAGCCGTCTGCACACCTCAAAGCCATCCATCTCCGGCATCATGATGTCCAGTAAAATCAAGTCGGGGGGCTCCTTCTCAGCCTGGGCAATGCCCACCGCGCCGGATGTTGCAACCCGCAGATCGAATTCATTGCCCAATGCGGCTCCCAGCGTCATCAGATTCGCGGGTGTGTCGTCAATGGCCAGTATCCTGGGGAGGTGGTGCGTCATGCAGGCTTTTCCTGAAGGTGCGGTACGACTGAAGCGCGCAACTGCTCCAGTGCAGACCCGAACTTGAACTCCCTGAGCAGTGCGCCGACGGCATTCACATCGCTTTCCAGTGCAGTGCCTTGGGCCAGCGCCTCAAGTTCCCTGAACCGTGCCAATGCGTCGAACTTGTTGTTTTCCAGTAGCGGGGTGATTTGTTGAACGATATCCGCCAGGCGCTGCTGGTCGATGGGAATAGTACCCGCCATTGCCTGTCCGGGTGCATCCACGGTTTTTTGGGGGGTCAGCCACCGCGCCAGCGTGGAAGTCAGCGTGTCAAAGGCCACGGGCTTGGTCAGAAAGTCGTCCATGCCCGCCGCAAGGCTGCGCTGGTGGTCTTCCTCGAATGCATCTGCGGTCAGTGCCACGATCGGTATTTTTGGGGTACGACCGGCATCCTGTTCCCATGCGCGTATGCGGGCGGTAGCCGCATAGCCGTCCATCACGGGCATCTGGATGTCCATCAGCACGAGGTCAAAAGCGGTGCCGGATTCCATACAGCTGACTGCGGCTTCCCCATCGCTGACCAGGGTCATTTGCAGGCCCAGCCGCGAAAGAAGGTTCTTGATCACCTGCTGGTTGATGGCGTTGTCTTCCGCCACCAGGATATGGCCGCTCAATTGACTGTGGCCGGACGTTGCTGCCCTGTTGCGGCTTTCGCCGCGCGTGCCATGGCGTGCCTCTTCGCTGGCCGTGATGCGGCGGACCTGAACACGGAACCAGAAGCGTGAGCCTGCACCCGGTTGGCTGGTGACGCCCACACTGCCACCCGCAAGACTGGCCAGGCTGCGCACAATCGACAGGCCCAGACCGCTGCCTCCGTATTCCCGCGTGGTGGAACTGTCGGCCTGCGAAAAGGGCGAGAAAAGTGTGTCCAGCTTGTCCGCTGCAATGCCGATGCCGGTATCGCTCACCGCATACTCCAGCATTGCCATGCCATCGGTGTCCGATGGCAGCTCGGAGCCCTCAATCGTCACCGCCCCGTGGGACGTGAACTTGATGGCATTGCCCACCAGATTGGACAGCATCTGGCGCAGGCGGTGCGCGTCGGCCTCGTAGCGCGCGTCCGCGGGGCCATTCCAACGGTAGGTCAGCGCCAGGTTCTTGGCTTTTGCAGTGCCTGCAAACAGAGCGTGTGTTTCGTGTGCAATCTGTTCCGGCGCAAAGACTAGCGCTTCGAGGCGGAACTTGCCCGCTTCAATTTTGGACAGATCCAGAATGTCGTTGAGCAAGGTGAGCAGCGACTGCCCCGAGGTCAGGATGGTGCGCGCATAGTCGTCACGATCCGAATCCAACACGTCAGGCATGAGCAGCAGCTGGGCCATGCCCAAAATGCCGTTTATGGGTGTGCGGATTTCGTGGGACATGGTGGCCAGGAAGCGGCTCTTGGCCAGGTTGGCTTCCTGCGCCACTTCGGTGGCGCGTGCCAGCTCTGTGATGTCGATGCGAAACCCCACGGTGCTGCCGTCGGGCATTTTCCGCTCCACAATGCGCAGCACGCGACCGTCGTCGATACGCTGTACAAACGGATCGTGCTGGGACCGGTGAACAGCCAAGCGCTCCCGCACCCACTCGTCTTCCCGCCCGATGGCCGCCTTGTATTGCCCCCGCTGCGCGCCCACGCGGATGATGTCTTCAAACAAGGCGCCCTCCACAATCAGGTCGCGCGACATCGAATACAGCTCGCGGTACTTTTCATTGCACAGCACCAGCCGGTCGTCGGGTCCGTACAGCACAAACGCTTCGTCAATCGTGTCAATGGCGGTACGCAGAAGCTGCTCGCTGCGCAGGGCCTGCAGTTCTGTGAGCTTGCGGTCCGTGATGTTGGTGTGGGCAACCACCACGCCCTGGTCGCCCGAGGCCAGCGGTGTGACATTCAGGTGAAACCAACGCTGCTGTGTCGGGGAGTGGCAGGGGTACTCCATGCTGTACTCCGGCAACCGGCCCTGCATCACGGCCTGAATGCCCGTGCGCGCATGACCACCATCGGCGGTTTCGGAGCCACTGGCACTGCGGCAAACCGCGAGGTAGTCAGACCCTACGCCGGTGCGAGCCGGGTCATCACCGGTACCCGGCTGATTGGCCACCGCAAATTGGGTCCAGGCTTTGTTGACCGCCCGTATCAATCCATTGCCATCCAGCACGGCAATTTCTGCTGTCACGGAGTCAAGGATGGCTGCACTGAAAGCCTGACTCTCCCGCAGGGCATGTTCCACCTGTTTTTGCTGCGAGATGTCGCGGCCAATGCCGATGAAATGCTGCAAGACACCCGCTGAGTCCCTGGACGCCGTGATGGACAGCGCCATGGTGTAGTCATGCCCACTCTTGTGGCGGTTGAGCACTTCCCCGCTCCAAAGGCCCTGTTCCAGAAGGTCTCGCCACATGGTCGCATAGATGCTGCGGTCCTGTCGGGCCGAGCTCAGCAGCTTGGGGTTCTTTCCCATGACTTCGGCAGCCTCGAAACCGGTGATACGGGTGAACGCCCCATTGGCCGAGATGATGTTGGCGTGCAGGTCGGTGATGATGATGGAGTCGGTACTACTCTCAAACACGGTGGCGCTGATGCGCTGCAGTCGGGCCAGCACTTCGTGTTCGGCAGCCGCATGCATATGGCGCCGGTAGAACAGACCGTACAGGGCCGAGATGATGAGCAGGGCCGGAACCAATGCGCCCATCAGGGTCCAGGCCTCGGTGCGCCAACGCTCCAATGCAGCGAGGCCTGGACCCTGATGGGCGCATTGGTTCCGGCCC
>DAOQRI010000075.1:0-9079 GCA_035355475.1 Rhodoferax sp.
AGATGTGGACCGGGCTGGTGGGGCCTACCCACGTATCGGGCTGGGCGTTTGACTAACGCTCGGGACGAAGGCCTTGCTTGCCTGGCGCCAGCGCGTATCTGATGCCTGTGGAGCATGTCAACAACTGGGCTAGTGACACCCTGAGCCATTGGGCTGCACAACTGCTTTCACAGAAGATAGAAGTCGGCTATTGACCAGATACTGTCATTCGCTAAAGGCTGGCATTGAGCAGCTCAAGTTCCCGTAGTCGAGATATCAAACAACTGACCACATCGGCGCACATGTTGTCCTATACGGGCACCAGCTTTAGTCGTTCTGAGTTTTTTTAGCAATCTGAATTGCCAGATTTGGGAAATTGGAATCCACAACGCCTCGTTTTTACGGATTTTTTACGGCGCAGTTGATATTTGTGCTAATAACTTTACGTCCGCTTAGATATTCTTCTCCTATCTACTTGACAGGAGAGACTTCATGGATTTCATATTTTTGCCGGGTGCAGCCCTGCTTTGGGGCATCACGGCCCTTCTCGTGACGAGTTTCGCGCGGTTGGATCAACCTGCAAAGGGCCAATCATGATCAGCCTGCACGTCATCTACGGTGCTGCGGGGCTGTGTGCCGCCCTGCTGCTGGTGTACCTGGTTTACGCGCTCATTCGCGCTGAGGAGTTCTGATGAGCACTTCCGCATGGGGCCTGCTGGCCCTTTTCCTGATTGTGTTGCTTGCTGCAGCTTGGCCGTTGGGTATCTGGTTGGCCCGCATCAGTGCTGGCAACCTGCCCGGCTGGATGCAAAAGACCGAAGCACCTTTGTACCGACTGGCCGGCACTGCTGCTGACCGATCCATGGGCTGGGCGCATTACGCCTTTGCATTGCTGGCATTCAATGCATTGGGTGTACTGGTTGTCTACCTGCTGCAACGCTGGCAGGCGTTCCTGCCGTTGAACCCTGCAGGCATGGCAGCGGTTACACCAGACTCTGCCTTCAACACCGCTATCAGCTTTGTCTCCAACACCAACTGGCAAGGCTACGGTGGCGAATCCACCATGAGCTATTTCACCCAGATGCTGGCACTTGCGGTACAGAATTTTCTGTCTGCGGCCACCGGCATTGCTGTGGTGTTTGCACTGTTTCGCGGCTTTGCTGCCAGGTCCACCGGGGTCATTGGCAACTTCTGGGTGGACATCACGCGCATTACGGCGTGGGTGCTGCTGCCACTTTCCATTGTGTTCGCCGTTTTTCTGGTGGGCCAGGGTGTAGTGCAGAACTTCGATGCCTACAAAGAAGTCACCACACTGGAAGTCAACCAAACTGCCACACAAACCCTGGCCATGGGTCCCGTCGCTTCCCAGGAAGCCATCAAGATGATTGGTACCAACGGCGGGGGCTTCTTCAACGCCAATTCGGCACACCCTTTTGAGAACCCGAACGCACTGACCAACTTCTTGCAGATGCTGGCCATCTTCCTGATTCCAGCCGCGCTTTGCTTCGCGTTCGGGCGCGAAGTGGGAGACATACGCCAGGGATGGGCCGTACTGGTGGCCATGACAGTGATCTTTGTGGTTGCAGTGATCGCCATCACGCCGGCCGAGCAGGCGGGCAATCCGCTGCTTTCACCGTTGGGCGTTGACCAGACCAGTAGCGCCCTGCAAAACGGCGGCAACATGGAAGGCAAGGAGGCACGTTTTGGGATCAACGCCTCCACTCTGTTTGCAACCATCACCACCGCGGCTTCCTGTGGTGCTGTGAATTCCATGCACGACTCTTACACCCCGTTGGGTGGCATGGTGCCCATCGTGCTGATGCAACTGGGTGAAGTGGTGTTTGGGGGCGTCGGCAGCGGGCTCTACGGCATGCTGGTTTTTGCCATCCTTGCGGTCTTCATTGCGGGCCTGATGATTGGCCGAACGCCGGAATATCTGGGCAAGAAGATCGAGGTGCATGAAATGAAGCTCACCTCCATTGCCATTCTGGTCACACCAATTCTGGTGCTGGCGGGTACCGCCATTGCCGTCATGGCAGGCGCAGGCCGGGCCGGCATTGCCAACCCTGGCCCCCATGGTTTTTCGGAAATCCTCTACGCCCTGAGCTCAGCCGCCAACAACAACGGCAGCGCCTTCGCGGGCCTTTCGGCCAATACCCCGTTCTACAACACCTTGCTGGGTATCGCCATGTGGCTGGGCCGGTTTGGTGTGATCGTGCCCGTGCTGGCCATTGCCGGTGCGCTGGCCTCCAAGAAGCGCCTGCCCGTCACAGCGGGAACCATGCCAACGCATGGACCTTTGTTTGTATTTCTCCTGATTGGCACCGTGCTGCTGGTGGGCTTGTTGAACTACGTCCCGGCGCTGGCGCTGGGGCCGGTGGTTGAGCACCTGATGCTCTGGCCGTCTGCGTAACGCACACACCACCTCACAAAGCGAGAAATCAATATGAAAACTTCTACAACGCTTACCCTGCTGGATCCGGTCTTGCTCAAGCCCGCGATTCTGGCCTCCTTCAGCAAACTCAGCCCCCGGGTGCAATGGCGCAACCCGGTGATGTTTGTGGTCTACCTCGGCAGCATCATCACCACCACTCTGGGCCTACAGGCGCAGCAGGATACCGGCTTTATTCTGGGCATCTCGGCCTGGCTCTGGTTTACCGTGCTGTTTGCCAACTTTGCTGAAAGCCTGGCCGAAGGGCGCAGCAAGGCCCAGGCAGCATCGCTGCGCGGTCTCAAGACCAGCACCTGGGCCAAGAAGCTCAAAGACCCGGTGCATGGGTCCACCTGGCTGCCAGAGAAGGCAGAGAACCTGCGCAAGGGCGATGTCGTGCTGGTGGAAACCGGAGAAATGATCCCCCTGGACGGTGAGGTCATTCAAGGTGTAGCCACTGTGGACGAAAGTGCCATTACCGGCGAGTCTGCGCCAGTGGTGCGCGAATCGGGTGGCGATTTTGGCTCGGTCACAGGTGGTACGCGGGTGCTGTCGGACTGGCTGGTGGTGCGCATCACCGTCAATCCCGGCGAGTCGTTTCTGGACCGCATGATCAGCATGGTGGAAGGTGCCAAGCGCCAGAAAACGCCGAACGAAATCGCGCTCACCATTCTGCTGGTGGCATTGACCATTGTGTTCCTGGTGGTCACCGTCACCTTGCTTCCCTTCTCCATCTTCAGTGTGGACGCTGCGGGCTCTGGCACCGTGGTCAGCATCACCGCGCTGATCGCCTTGCTGGTATGCCTGATTCCCACCACCATTGGCGGCCTGCTCTCGGCGGTGGGTGTGGCCGGCATGAGCCGCATGATGCAGGCCAACGTCATTGCCACCTCGGGCCGCGCGGTCGAGGCCGCAGGCGACGTGGATGTGCTGCTGCTGGACAAGACCGGCACCATCACCCACGGCAACCGCCAGGCGTCTGCATTCCTGCCCGCACCGGGTGTCACCGAAGGGCAGTTGGCCACCTGTGCCACTCAGGCCTCCACGGCCGACGAAACACCCGAGGGGCGCAGCATTGTGGTTCTGGCGCAGCGTCTGGGGTCCAGTGAGCCCTTGACCGGTGAAATGCTGGAAGTTCCCTTTACCGCCCAGACGCGCATGAGCGGTATGGACGTGCTACATCCGGATGGCGCCACCCGCCAGTTACGCAAAGGTGCGGTGGATGCCATCCGCAAACACGTGGAGGCGATGGGCGGCAGCGTGCCCGCAGAAGTTGTGCGCGCCTCCGATGAAGTGTCACGCCGCGGCAGCACGCCCCTGGCTGTGTCCGATGGCAACCGGGTGCTGGGCATTGTTGAGCTCAAGGACATTGTCAAAGCGGGCATCAAGGAGCGCTTTGGTGAGCTGCGCCGCATGGGCATCAAGACCGTGATGATCACTGGCGACAACAAGCTCACCGCAGCCGCCATTGCTGCAGAAGCTGGTGTGGACGACTTCCTGGCCGAAGCCACACCGGAAGACAAGCTCAAGCTGATTCGCCAGTACCAGTCGGAAGGCCGCCTGGTCGCCATGACCGGTGACGGCACCAACGATGCCCCCGCCCTGGCGCAAGCCGATGTGGCAGTAGCTATGAACAGTGGCACCCAGGCTGCCAAGGAAGCCGGCAATATGGTGGACCTGGACTCCAACCCCACGAAGCTACTGGAAATTGTGGAGACCGGTAAGGCGCTGCTGATGACGCGCGGCTCGCTCACCACCTTCTCCATTGCCAACGACGTGGCCAAGTACTTCGCCATCATCCCGGCCATTTTTGTGTCAACCTATCCGCAGCTCGGCGCCCTGAATGTGATGCAGCTGGGCAGTCCCAATTCGGCCATTTTGTCGGCGGTGATCTTTAACGCGCTGATCATCATGTTCCTGATTCCGCTGGCCCTCAAAGGTGTGAAGTACCGGCCGGTGGGTGCCGCTGCGCTTTTGCGCCGCAACATGGCCATCTATGGGCTGGGCGGTCTGGTGGTGCCCTTTGTCGGCATCAAGATCATCGACATGGTTCTGGTGGGCCTGCACATGGCTTAGTGCCTTGCGCACCCAACGACAACACAGGAAATTCTATGAAAAACATTCTTCGCCCTGCACTGGTTCTGTTCGCGGTGCTCACGCTGCTGACAGGTGTCGCCTACCCGCTGGTGGTCACCGGCCTGGCCCAAACCCTGTTTCCGGCGCAGGCCCATGGCAGCCTCATCCACAAAGATGGCAAGACCGTCGGATCGGCATTGATTGGCCAGAGTTTCAGTGACCCTGCCCATTTCTGGGGTCGCCCCTCCGCCACCGGGCCCATGTCCTACAACGCGGCTGCGTCCAGCGGCTCCAACCAGGGGCCCATGAACCCAGCGCTGCTGGATGCCGTCAAGGCCCGTGTGGCCGCCCTGCGCGCCGCGGACCCGTCCAACACGGCGGCGGTTCCCGTTGACCTGGTCACGGCTTCTGCAAGCGGGCTCGATCCGCACATCAGCATCGCCGCAGCACAGTATCAGCTGGGCCGCGTCGCCACCGTGCGCAAGCTGCCACCTGACGCGGTGCAGACGCTGATTGACCAGAGTACACAGCGCCCGATCCTGGGGCTGCTGGGTGAACCCGTGGTCAACGTATTGCAACTGAACCTGGCACTTGATGCACACTCAAGCCATGGCACTACGCCCTGATTCCATCACCGATTCCAGGCCCGATCCCGACGCGCTGCTGGCACAGCTGCGCGAGGATGACCTGGCGGTCATGCGCGGAAAGCTGCGCATCTATTTCGGGGCCAGTGCCGGTGTAGGGAAGACCTACGCCATGCTGAGCGCGGCCCAGCGGGCGCAACAGGCGGGTGAAAACGTGCTGGTGGGCGTGGTGGAAACCCATGGCCGCAAGGAAACCATGGCTCTACAGGCTGACCTCAAACTCCTGCCCCTGCGCAAAGTGCCACACCGCGGGCAGGTCCTGCTGGAGCTGGATCTGGATGCGGCCCTGGCAGCCAAACCCGACATCCTGCTGGTCGACGAACTGGCGCACACCAATGCGCCGGGCTCCCGCCATCCCAAGCGTTGGCAGGACGTGCAGGAGTTGCTCGATGCGGGCATCGACGTCTGGACTGCGCTCAATGTGCAGCATCTGGAGAGCCTGAACGGTACCGTAGGAGCCATTACGGGTGTGCGTGTCAATGAGACTGTGCCCGACACGGTACTCGACAGTGCCGACGAGATTGTGCTGGTGGACGTGACCGCTGACGAACTGCTGGCCAGACTGAAAGCTGGCAAGGTTTATGTTCCGCAACAGGCAGAGCGCGCGAGCCAGAATTTCTTCCGCAAGGGCAATCTGATTGCCCTGCGCGAAATCGCGCTTCGCCGGACGGCCGAACATGTGGGGGACGATGTCCGCACGTACCGCACGCAGCACACCCAGAAAACACTCAACAACCATGCCAGCGGCACACCGGCCTGGAACACCTCGGGTGCCATGCTGGTGTGTGTGGGACCACAGGAAGGTGCTGAGCATGCGGTGCGCAGCGCGGCCCGCCTGGCGGGCCAGCTCAATGTGCGCTGGCATGCAGCTTATGTGGAAACCCCCGCACTCCAAAGGCGTCCCGCCCTGGAACGCAACAGAACTCTGACGGTACTCAAGCTGGCCGAAGAACTCGGTGCCAGCACCGCCGTGCTGACGGGTGAGGGGGTGGCGCAGGCACTGATGGCGCATGCACAGATGCTGAACTGCGCAACCCTGGTCATCGGCCGACCGGAGAAGTCGCGCTGGAGTGTCCTGCGCAGGCTGACCCAGCCGACGATCACACGCCAACTGGCCACCCTGGCACCCACCATCGATCTGGTGGAAGTGGGCGTTTCTGAAAGCGTGCGCAAGCTGCCTTCAGCTTTGCCACGACAGGTTGAGGATGACGCGGAAGCAACCGCATGGATGGAGAAGTGGCCACGTTATGCCTGGGCGGCTGGAGCGTGCCTGCTGACGACCCTGTTGGCTTTTCCGCTGGCGCAGTTTTTTGACCTGGCCAATATCGTCATGTTGTTTCTGCTGTGCGTCGTGCTGGTCGCGGTCAAGCTGGGGCGGGGGCCCTCCATACTGGCAGCGGTTCTCACGGTGGCCGCCTTCGATTTCTTTTTTGTGCAGCCGCGTTTTTCGTTTGCAGTCAGCGACGTGCAGTACCTGCTGACGTTTGCCGTCATGCTGGCGGTCGGCTTGCTGATTGGCCAGCTGACGGCCAATTTGCGCTTTGCCGCCCAGGTATCGGCCACACGCGAGCGGCGTGCGCAGGGACTCTTTGAATTGACGCGCGACTTGTCCGGTGCGCTGCTCGCATCCCAGGTTGTCGAAAGTGCGGAAGCGCTGGTACGTCGCACCTTTGGAGGCGATGTACGGGTGCTGCTGCCCGATGCCCATGACCAGCTGAGTTTCGGTCCCGGTCTGCCTGAAACGCTGGACACCAGCGTGGCCGATTGGGCCTTTCGCAATGGCCAGAGCGCAGGTGTTGCAACGGCGACTCTGCCAGGCAGCCTGTGGCATTTTGTCCCGCTGCAAGCCCCCATGCGCATTCGGGGCGTACTCGCGTTGCTCCCGGCCAAGCCGCGTTGGCTGCTGATTCCCGAGCAGATACAGCAGCTTGAAACACTGGCACGGCAAATTGCCATTGCCCTGGAGCGGGTGCACTATGTGGACGTGGCGCAGGCCGCAGTCGTGCAAATGGAATCCGAACGGCTGCGCAACACCCTGCTGGCCGCCATGTCCCACGACATTCGCACACCACTGACCGCACTGGTGGGACAGGCCGAGACCTTGGCCGCATCGTCTCCCTTGACGCCGGGTCAGATCCTTTCAGCGCAGACCATCAGCCGTGAGGCGCGCGAGCTCAGCACGCTGGTCACCAACATGCTCGAAATGGCCCGTCTGGAAAGCGGTCAAGTCGAGTTGCGCAAGGATTGGCAATCGGTGGAAGAAGTGGTCGGAAGCGCGATCCGGTCGGCGCGCCATGCACTGGGCACGCTGATGGTACGAACCGAGTTGCCGGCAGACCTGCCCCTGGTCGAGTTTGATGCCAGTCTGATTGAGAGGGTGTTGGTCAATCTGCTGGAAAATGCTGCCAAATACGGAGTCAAGGACCACCCATCAGTGCCGGCGATTGTTGTCAGCGCCAGCGTTTCCGAGGTCGCGCTGTCCATCGCAGTTCGCGATTTTGGTCCCGGCCTGCCACTGAACGTCAAAGGAAAAGAGGACGACCTGTTTGCAAAATTCACCCGGGGCCACAGTGAATCGTCCACCCGCGGGGTCGGACTGGGCCTGGCGATCTGCAAAGCCATTGTCGAGGCCCACCGCGGCAAAATCACTGCTTCGCAAGCGGCGGGCGGAGGCGCAGAATTCACCTTCACCCTGCCCAGAACCCCGCCACCCGAGATGCCATGACGCAACCCGTAGTCATCCTGATCGAAGACGAAATACAAATCCGCCGCTTTGTACGATCCGCTCTGGAGACAGAAGGCTGGCAGGTGCACGAGGCCGGTACGGCCAGGCAGGGGCTGGCAGATGCGGGGACGCGCAAACCGGATTTGCTGATCGTTGACCTGGGCCTGCCCGATGGCGATGGCATCGACCTCATACGGGATGTGCGGGGTTGGTCCAATGTCCCCATCGTCGTGCTGTCGGCCCGTACCGACGAGGCCGACAAAATCGCAGCGCTCGATGCCGGTGCGGATGACTATCTGGCCAAGCCCTTCGGCCTGGGTGAACTGATGGCACGTGTTCGCGCCAACCTGCGCCGCCCCAGAACGGTTCCGGCGGAAACGCAAGGCGGTGCCCTCGTACACGTAGATGCTGTGTTCAGATTTGGCGATGTAGAAATCAACCAAGTTGAAAGAATTGTGCGCCGCGACGGTGTCGAGGTTCACCTGACACCCATTGAGTACCGCCTGCTGACGGTTCTCGTTGCCAACGTCGGACGGGTGATTACGCACAAACAGTTGCTTCGCGATGTGTGGGGGCCGTCACATTCAGAGCAAAGTCACTATCTCCGGATTTATATGGGTCACCTCAGGCAAAAATTGGAGGCAGACCCTGCACAACCTCAGCACTTGCTTACTGAGAGTGGCGTGGGATACCGATTGCTCGCTGATGCACGGGTCTGAGATGGCCACACGCAGCCGCGAGATTGGCGATCCGTTCATGTTCGGTTGAGACCAAGACGATAGAGCCATTTTGAGACTATGGGTGACTGACATCGGGCAAAACTGCTTCTCATTGGCCTGGCTTTTAATGGCCGCTTTGTGCAATCGATTTTTACTACGCGCAGGACGGCCGTAGGCATGAAGCAGACTAAATAGAAAAAATGTCTTCTGAAGGTCTGCAGTCCTTGTTGTGCAACCTGAAGTTCCGCCATCAAATTTGCGCGCCAGGTAGCAAGGTTCTATTGCATTCAACCGTCCAGATTAACCGAATTTACTGGTCAAAACAGCCTCTAGACCTTGTCAAATATGCGTAACAAGCTATCATTTATATAGCATTTTCAACAGGTGGGTTGTTGATTCCGCCCTTTCCAGTCATCTCCCCCAACGCGGCGGGCGTCCGCGCAGGGGAAGCCAGAGCCAACTACTCCGGACGGTCCAGCTTGGTAGACAACAGAATGGTTGAAAA
>DAOQRI010000076.1:0-8839 GCA_035355475.1 Rhodoferax sp.
GTTGCACACCGAAAAATGCGATCACTGCATACAGGACAACTGGTGACTGACTGGCTCAATGTCGCCGCATTCACAGCACGGTCTGCCAGTGTTAGCCAGCGTGCGAAATTGACGCATTCAAACGTTGAATGCTGCGCTGAGTTGCACACCGTACACCGTACAACTCTTTGCACCTAAACTTCGGCGTGCAATTGGCGTGATCATCAAGATTTAGTGGTTGTGTGTATTGAAACGAATTCACATTCGCTTTGGCTGTACTGGCCGCCTCTACCGCCTCCATGGCACAAGTTACTTTGTACGGTGTTGCTGACGTGGCCGTTGGCTCTTCCAGCGAACCTGGCGTTGGTCTGGCCAACAAGGACTTCCAAGCTATCGCTTCCAACGTTTTGAACAACGGCAATTCCCGCTTCGGCCTGAAGGGCGTTGAAGATCTGGGCGGCGGCATGACTGCTGGCTTCAACTACGAAGGCGGCATCAACATCGCTAACGGCGCTGGCAACACCAGCGGCGGCCAACTGTTCTCCCGCGCAGCTAACGTGTACCTGCAAGGTGGTTTCGGCCGTCTGACCGCTGGCCGTCAGTTGACAACTTCCTTCTTCAGCGTTGCTTCTTGGGAATTGACTGGTACAGCTAACTACTCCGTAGTGGCTAACCAGTTCGGTTTCGGCGGCCAAGCTGGCCCACGTGACAGCGCTGCTGTCAAGTATGACCTGGCTGCTGGTGGTTTCAACGGTTCTTTGATGTTCATCCCTGAAGGCAACTTTGCTGCTTCTGGCTACGGCACCGCTACCGCCATGAAGTCCAAGTATGACGTGTCTGTTGGCTACGGCGCTGGCCCTATGGGTGTTAGCCTGGCCTACAACAAGGTCGACAGCATCTCTGAAGGTACCGTTTTGGGTGGTTCTTACAACTTTGGCATGGTCAAGGTTGCAGCCAGCTACCAGAATGGCAAAGACGGCGCAGGCAAGACAACTGCTGACGGCTACACACTGGGTGCTTCTATGCCCATGGGCGCGTTCACTTTCACAGTTGACATCGCTAACGACACCAAGTTCGAAGATACCGACTGGCTGTTGGAAGCCAAGTACGCTTTGTCCAAGCGCACTTTCGTGTACGGCGTGTTTGTTCGTGACGGCGCCAGCAAAGGCCGCGTGAAGGCAAGCAACCCACTGAACAAAGAAGTTGACGGCTACGCTCTGGGTCTGCGTCACAACTTCTGATCTAACGCTGGCGTAAGCCAGTTGCTGATCTAAAGATCAAAACCCCGCTGCGGCAACGCAGCGGGGTTTTTTATGTCCAAGCGGAAAGATATCAGGTGTAGCGTTTGCTACGCAGGTTGCCCTTCATTTCACTGAGCAAGGGCTGCAGCTTGTCGCCGCCGATGCGCAATGCCATGCAGGTTGCCAGCACGTCAATGATCATCAAATGCAACAGCCGTGAAACCATGGGGCTGTACTTGTCAAAGCTTTCCGGGTGGTCTGCACTCAGGTGGATGTTGCCCGCGCTGGCCAGCGGCGACCCGCTGGCGGTAATGACAATGGTGGTTGCGCCGTTCTTGCGGGCGATCTCGCATGCATCCATCAAATCGCGCGTCCGGCCGGAATTGCTGATCACTACAATGCAGTCGCCGGGACCCATCATGGAAGCGCTCATCACCTGCAGGTGACCGTCACTATAGGCAACCGTGTTGACGCCCAGCCTGAAAAACTTGTGCTGCGCATCCTGTGCCACCACGCCAGAATTGCCCACGCCAAAGAACTGGATGCGATGGCGCCCTTCGAAAGCCGCCATCAGGGCTGCCAGGGCTTTGTCAATGGCAATTGTGCTGGCTTCATTGCGGTACTTCAGGAAAGCAGCAACCGTGTTGTCCACCACTTTGACCATGACGTCGGCAGTCTTGTCGTCCGCATCCACACTGCGGTGGATGAATGGAACCCCCTCGTTCACCGTGCCTGCAAGCTTGCGTTTGAAGTCCGACAAACCGTCATATCCCACGCTTCTGCAAAACCGCACGACCGTCGGTTTGCTCACATGGGAGCGATCCGCCAGTACGCTCACTGGCAGTTTGGCAAACGCCCGAGGGTCGGCCAGACAGAGTTTGCCGACGCGCTGCTCGGCGGGAGCGAGTGATGGCAGGGCAGCCTGAATACGGTCTAGCATGGTCGTCCTCCTTCTGCGAGTTCCGCGCTGCAAGATGCCGCGGGGTGTATATGCCTAATTCTCTTCGGACCAACAGTGGCCATCCCGCGCAATCATCGCGCTGGCCGCACTGGGTCCCCATGTGCCAGCCGCATATGGGCGCGGCCCCTGTGAATCGTTGGCCCAATGGTTGATCATGGGCTCCACCCAGCGCCAGGCTTTTTCCTGCTCGTCACTGCGGACAAACAGGTTCAAGCGGTCGTCGATGACGTCCAGCAGCAAGCGCTCGTAGGCGCCTACGCGCTCAGAGCCAAAGCGTTTGTCAAAGTCCAGGTCCAGTTGCACGGGAACCAGTGTCTGTGGCGCTCCTGGACGGCTTTGACGGTTGTTTTGACCTTGCGCGAGTAGGTGCAGTTCCAGACCATCCTTGGGTTGCAGGTTGATGACCAGGCTGTTCGCCATTCCCATTTGCGAATTGAAAATGGCGTGCGGCGTGGGGCGGAAGTTGATCACGATGCGCGCATCGCGCCCCGCCAGGCGCTTGCCGGTACGGATGTAAAACGGTACGCCGGCCCAGCGCCAGTTGGCGATCTCGGTACGCAGCGCGACAAAGGTTTCGGTGTTGCTCTGGGGGCTGACGCCCAACTCCTCGCGGTAGCCGGGAACTTTGGTGCCGTCGATGCTGCCGCTGGTATATTGCCCGCGCACCACATCCTGTGCGAGTGACTCCGGGGTCCAGGGCTTGAGGGAGCGCAGGACCTTGAGTTTTTCGTCGCGGATCGCGTCGGCGTGCGCGTTGATGGGTGGCTCCATGGCAATCGCGCACAGCAACTGCAACGCATGGTTTTGCACCATGTCGCGTAGGGCACCAGTGGTCTCGTAGAACGATCCGCGCTTCTCGACCCCCAGGTCTTCTGCAATCGTGATCTGGATGTTGGCAATGTGTTCGCGCCGCCACAGGGGTTCAAACAGAGCGTTACCAAAGCGCAGCGCAAACAGGTTTTGCACCGCTGGCTTGCCCAGGTAGTGGTCGATGCGAAAAACCTGCTTTTCCTCAAAGTACTGGCGCACCGTGTGGTTGATGGCCCGGTTTGAAGCCAGGTCGTGACCCAGCGGCTTCTCCAGCACGACGCGGGTTTTGGGAGTGTTGAGGCCGCAGGCTCCCAACTGTTCACAGACCGTGGTGAACAGGCTGGGCGCGGTCGCCACATACATGACGACGGTGTCGGCATTGCGCGCCTGCAGTGTGGCTGCCAGGTGGGCGTAGTCGTCGGGCTTGGACAGGTCCATGCGGACAAAGTCCAGTAGCGCAGCAAACCGTGCAAACTCTTCTGCGGTCGGGCGTTTGGACAAGTCCACCTTGTCAAAACGCGACTGCATCAGCGCGCGGTACTGCTCGCTACTCAAATCATCCCGTCCTACACCGATGATGCGGCCACCTTCGGGCAGGGTGCCATGGCGAAATGCCTGAAACAGCGCCGGCATCAGCTTGCGCCACGCCAAATCCCCTGTACCACCGAACAAGACAAGATCAAAGCTCATAATAAATCTATAAGTTACATGAAATGGGAAATGTTAATGTAACTTTGTTTCATTGATAATTCAAGCCATGAATCAACTCGACTCACTCAAACAATTCACTACAGTGGTAGCCGACACGGGCGACTTCAAGCAAATGGCGGCATTTCGACCGACCGACGCCACCACCAACCCATCGCTCATCCTGAAGGCGGTCCAAAAGCCCGACTATGCACCGTTGTTACAGGATGCCGTGGCGCAGTTTCGCGGCAGGCCGCTGGACGAGGTGATGGACCGCCTGCTGGTGCGGTTTGGGTGCGAGATTCTGTCCATCATCCCGGGGCGCGTGTCCACAGAGGTTGATGCCCGTTTGAGTTTCGATACCAATGCCACGGTCGCCCGTGGCGAGCGTCTGATCGAGCTGTACCAGGCGCAGGGAATTTCCAGTGATCGGGTATTGATCAAAGTGGCCGCCACGTGGGAGGGCATCGTTGCTGCGCAACAACTGGAGCGTCGGGGTATTCACACCAATCTGACTCTGTTGTTTTCCTTCTGTCAGGCCGTAGCCTGTGGTCAGGCCAAGGTGCAACTCATTTCGCCTTTTGTAGGGCGCATTTACGACTGGTACAAAAAATCTGCAGGCACAGCGTGGATTGAGGCTGAACGTTCGGGCGCCCAAGACCCTGGCGTGCAGTCCGTTACCCAGATATACAACTACTACAAGAAATTTGGCATTGCCACGGAAGTGATGGGTGCCAGTTTTCGCAACGTGGGACAGATCACGGCACTGGCGGGGTGCGATTTGCTCACCATCAGCCCTGATCTTCTGGCCGAACTTGCTGCGAATGAGCTTCCGCTCACCCGCTCTTTGAACCTTGCAACGGCGCAGAGTTGCAATCTGGAGCACGTCTATTTTGATGAGAACGCCTTCCGCCTGGCGTTGAACGAAGATTCCATGGCGACCGAAAAACTTGCCGAGGGCATTCGTGCATTTTGCGCAGATGCTGTCAAGCTGGACCAACTCTTGCTTGGTTAAATCATGATCCCATGTGACCAAACCCCCGCTTGGGCGGCGCTACAAGCCGCCTTTGATTCTGGCGCCAAGCGCTTTGACCTGCGCTCCGCGTTTGCCGTTGATACACAGCGATTCGAGCGGTTCAGCCAGACCGCCCCTCACGTATTTGCTGACCTGTCCAAGAATCTGCTGGATGGGGAAACCGAGGCGCTGCTGCTCGAGCTAGCGCGTCAGTGCGGCGTGGAGGAACATCGCGATGCCATGTTTTCGGGCGGTATTGTCAACAACACCGAACTACGTGCGGTGATGCATTGGTTGTTACGAAATCCGCCTCTAGCCCCCGAAGATACTGCGCAGGACGCTATCAAACATGTAGCAAATGAATTGGCTGCCGTGCATGCCACGCTGGAGGCGATGCTGGCCTTTGCGCAAACGGTGCGTGACAACGCAGCCATCACCGATGTGGTCAATATTGGTATTGGCGGATCCGACCTGGGGCCACAGATGGCAGTGCTTGCGCTGGATGGGTTTGCGACAACAGGAAAACGATTTCACTTTGTCTCCAATGTGGATGGCCATGAGCTGGACGCCACTTTGAAGCGCCTCAAGCCCGAAAGCACGCTGTTTCTGATCGCAAGCAAGACCTTCACCACCATTGAAACCATGACCAACGCGCACTCCGCCAAGGCGTGGTTTGCTTCAAATGGTGGCACCGATACGGCGCGGCACTTTGCTGCGCTTACAACCAATGTTGCAGCGGCCAATGCGTTTGGCATCACCACGACATTCGGGTTTTGGGATTGGGTGGGAGGCCGCTATTCAGTCTGGTCGGCCATCGGCTTGCCATTGGCCATCGCCATCGGGCCACAGGGTTTTCGCGAGTTTTTGGGCGGGGCGCATGCCATGGACGAACACTTTCGTACCGCAACACTGCAAGCCAACCTGCCGGTGCGCCTGGGCCTGCTGGACGTCTGGTACCGTAACTTTCACCGCTTTACCAGCCGCAGTATTGCGCCCTACCACAGTGCCATGAAGCGATGGCCCGCCTATCTGCAGCAGCTGGAGATGGAGAGCAACGGCAAGCAGGTCGACGCCAACGGCAGAGCCTTGGCCTATGCGACTTCGCCGGTGCTCTGGGGTGAGCCAGGCACCAATGGCCAGCATGCGTTTTTTCAGATGCTGCACCAGGGCAGCGACGTGGTGCCGGTGGAATTTGTTGCGGTCAAGAAGGCACGCCATGCGCTGGAGGGGCATCAAACGCTGCTGCTGGCCAATGTGCTGGCGCAGGCGCAGGCACTGATGGTGGGCAAGCACGACGCGGACGGACATCGCAATTTCCCGGGCAACCGGCCCAGCACGTTTTTGCTGCTGGATGAATTGACTCCCGCGAGCCTGGGCGCGTTGATCGCGCTGCAAGAGCATCGGGTGTTTGTCAGTGGTGCCATTTGGGGCATCAACAGCTTTGACCAATGGGGTGTGGAGCTTGGCAAAGTGCTGGCTAAAGACGTGCAAACACGCCTTGCCAGCGGAAACACGTCCGGTTTGGACGGCTCTACCGCGGGGTTGCTCGCTCGGTTACGGGCATGATTTCGCAGGAGCAGGCTCGAGCGCTGCACCTGGCTGCGCAGGGCTTGCTACAGCCCGCGCCCAAGGCTGCCAGCCGCGTTGCATTGCGCAACACCATCGCGCGCATGCAGTTGTTGCAGATCGACACCATCCACGTGGTGGCCCGCAGCCCGTATCTGGTGCTTTTTTCGCGTCTGGGTCACTATCCACGTGTTTGGCTGGAGGACGCGCTGGCCCATGGCCAGGTGTTCGAGACCTGGGCGCACGAAGCCTGTTTTGCCCCCACCGATGACCTGCTGCTGCACCGTACTTACAACCGGCAAGCGCGCTATCACTGGGGTTTGATCAAAGCCGAGAAGAGCCACCGGCAACAGCGGGCGCACCTGGATAAGTTGCTGACCCATATTCGTGAGCAAGGGGCGGTCAAGTCGTCCGACTTTGAGCGCACCGAAGGCCAGGGCGGTGCGTGGTGGGGCTGGAAGGATGAGAAGCGATGGCTGGAAGCCCTATTTGCAACCGGCGAATTGATGGTGGCTCGGCGCGAGAATTTTCACCGGGTCTATGACCTGACCGAACGTGTTGCGCCACAGGTATTGGCCAGTGAAGCTGCGGGGCAGGGCGCAGACACAGCCCATGCACGGCGGCAGTTTACGGAGAAAGCCATCACCGCTTTGGGAATCAGTCAGGCACGCTGGGTGAACGACTACTTTCGCATGAAACCGCGCTTGAAGGATGCGGACATGGATGGCATGGTGGCAGACGGCACGCTGCTGCGCGTGGCGGTTGACGGCTGGGATGCTCCGGGCTACGTCCACTGCAGTCATCAGGCATTGCTCAAGAAAGCCGCAAAGGGTGCGCTGGAGCCTACCCATTGCACACTGTTGTCGCCTTTTGACCCGGTAGTCTGGGACCGCGAACGGGCTTCCACATTCTTTGGGTTTGACTACCGGCTGGAGTGCTACACCCCAGAGCCCAAGCGCACATTTGGTTACTTCGTGCTGCCCATCCTGTGCCGTGGCGAGTTGATCGGGCGTCTGGACGCCAAGGCACACCGCACCGATGGCATCTTTGAAGTCAAAGCGCTGTATGCACAGCCCGGAATCAAGTGGACCCAAAACCAGGTGCACGATGTGGCGCTTGCCATCGTGCGCTGTGCCGCCTGGCATGACACCCCAGTGGTCCAGATTGTGCGCACCCAGCCAGCTGGATTGCGCGCGGCATTGACGGCTGCCATCAAGTCCTTGCAAAGGGCCGGAGGCGCGCGATGACTATCATCTGCAAAACTTTGTAGATCGGAGGCGCGCATGTTTATAAAGCCTATCAGTCTGATGGCGGCCGTGGTCAGTGGTCTTTTCTTGGCATCATGTGCAACCATGTCACCCGAAGAGTGCAAGCGCGCGGATTGGGGCGCGATTGGACAGAGTGATGGCATAGATGGCAAGACTTTGTCCCACCTGGATGACCGTGCCGAAGACTGCGCCAAGGTTGGCGTGATGGTGAATACGCCGGTCTATATCCAGGGGCGCGAGCTGGGATTGCGCAGCTACTGTCGCTTGGAAAACGCCGTGCCACTGGGCCTGAACGGCGGCACCTATGCGGGCGTGTGCCCTCCCGAAATCGATATGCATTTTCAGCACCGGTTTCAGGTGGCCCGGAGTGTGTATGACTTGCGCAGCGACGTGCGCAGTCTGGATGGCCAGATCGACAACCTGGAGCGCCGTTTACGGGATCTGCACCAGGGCGAAGAGCGGCGAATGAAGGAAGCTGGATCAGACGAGCAGCGCAAGAAAGTTCGCCAGGCGATTGACGATGAACGGCGCCACCTGCGCGGCGAGATCAGCGACTCTGACCGCCGCCTGCGCCGAAAACGAGACGAACTGCGATCAGCCGAGAACGCATTGAGCAATTTGAGATAACAAAAAACCCGCAAGGTTTGCACCCAGCGGGTTCTTTCGCATCGATTGCAATAGTGCAAGCCGACGCAGCATGGTGATTTATACAGCGAGGCGTTTGGGCGCTGACAGTAGCAACGCTACGGCAAGCCCAAACAACGACGCTGTAGGTCGCCAGGCAAGGAGCAAATTTACATGCCCATGCCGCCCATGCCACCCATGCCGCCCATGCCGCCCATGCCACCCATATCACCACCGCCCATGCCGCCGCCAGCGGACTCAGACTTTGGAGACTCGGCCACCATGCATTCGGTGGTCAGCATCAGGGATGCGACAGACGCTGCGTTCTGCAGGGCTGTGCGTGTCACCTTAGTGGGGTCCAGGATACCCATTTCGATCATGTCGCCATAGGTGTCATTGGCAGCGTTGAAACCGTAGTTGCCCTTGCCGGCAAAGACCGCATTCACCACCACAGAGGCTTCGCCACCGGCGTTGTACACGATCTCGCGCAGAGGCGCTTCGATCGCTTTCAGCACCAGGGCAATGCCGTGGTCCTGGTCGGCGTTGTCGCCCTTGATGACACCAGCCGCTTGCTTGGCGCGCAGCAGAGCCACGCCACCACCAGCCACAATGCCTTCTTCCACCGCAGCGCGTGTAGCGTGCAGGGCGTCTTCCACGCGGGCTTTTTTCTCTTTCATTTCGACTTCGG
>DAOQRI010000077.1:0-8784 GCA_035355475.1 Rhodoferax sp.
CTACCGCCAGGCCAGCCTGGTGCTGGACCCCGACAAGACCGAGATCCGCTACAACAGCGAGTGGAGCGACCCGCTGGGCGCGCGCGGCATGATCCAGCTGGCCAGCCGATATACCGTCGCGCGCATGATGGAGCGCAACGATTTCCACGACCGCTTCAAGGCCGGAACCCCGATTGCCGTACATGAGTTTTTGTACCCGCTGATGCAAGGTTATGACAGCGTGGCGCTGCACAGCGACCTGGAACTGGGCGGCACCGACCAAAAGTTCAACCTGCTGATGGGCCGCACCCTGCAGGCCGAATACGGCCAGGAGCCGCAATGCATCTTGACCATGCCGCTGCTAGAAGGCCTGGACGGTGTGGAAAAAATGTCCAAGAGCAAGAACAACTACATCGGTATTAGCGAAGATCCCAACACCATGTTTGCCAAGGTGCTGTCCATCTCCGATGTGCTGATGTGGAAGTGGTACACACTGTTGAGCTTTCAGAGTGAAGCCGCAATTGCCACACTGAAGGCCGAAGTAGAAGCTGGTCGCAACCCCAAGGACGCCAAGGTGGCGCTGGCCAAGGAAATCACCGCACGCTTCCACAGCGCCGCGGCCGCCGATGCGGCCGAGCAGGACTTCATCAACCGTTCCAAGGGCGGAATTCCAGACGAAATAGCCGAGATCTGCCTGCCACTTGGCGAGGGTGGTGCAGCAGTGGGCATTGCAGCCCTGCTGAAGATGGCCAACCTGGCGGCCTCCAGCGGCGAGGGCAACCGCCTGATCGACGGCGGTGGCGTACGCGTGGACTCCGGCGTAGTCAGCGACAAGGGTCTGAAGCTGGGTGCGGGCACGTATGTACTGCAGGTCGGCAAGCGCAAGTTTGCCCGTGTGACGCTGGCATAGTTGCTATTACTCTGATAGCTACTCATGTAGTATCCAAAAGGGCTGGAGGCACTTTTTAATGATATCTGTAGTGCAGCGCGTCAGTTCTGCCCGGGTGGAGGTTGACGGGCAGGTAGCAGGAGCGATTGGGCCCGGCTTGCTGGTACTGGTGTGTGCCGAGCAAGGGGACACCCAGGCGGAGGGCGACAAGCTGCTGGCCAAAATCCTGAAGCTGCGCATCTTCAGCGACGGGCAGGGCAAGATGAACTTGAGCGTGCAGGATGTGGATGGCAAAGGCACGCCGGGCGGCCTGCTGATCGTCAGCCAGTTCACATTGGCGGCCGATGTACGTGGCGGCAACCGGCCCAGCTTCACAGGCGCTGCAGCGCCAGATGATGGTCGGCGCCTGTACGAGGGTTTTGTTGCGGCCGCACGTAGCCAGCACGGTGACGTGCAGACTGGTATCTTTGCCGCCGACATGCAGGTGCATCTGGTGAACGACGGGCCAGTCACCATCCCACTGCGGATGCCCCCACTCCAAGCATGAAAGCACCCAAAATTCTGGTGCTGGGCGGCACCGTCTTCCTGGGCCGCCACGTGGTGGACGCAGCGTTGGCGCGGGGCTGCGAGGTTACCGTGTTCAATCGTGGCCAGCACCAAGTTTGCTTTGCTCGGACGGTTGAGCAACTGCGTGGTAACCGCGACAGCGACCTCAGCGCCTTGCAGGGACGCCACTTCGATGCGGTGATCGATTGCAGCGGTTACACACCCGCCCAGCTGCAGCGAACAGTCGAGGCTCTGGGCGACCGGGTGGGGCACTATGTATTTGTGTCCACCATCTCGGTCTATGCCGGTTTTCCGCCGGGGCTTGTCTATGACGAAACAGTGCCGGTGACGCAGTCCGCCGACGGGTATGGTGGCAGCAAGGCCCGTGCGGAAGAGGTTATCCAGGCCGCACTCCCCGGTCGTGTGACTGTGCTGCGCCCAGGCCTCATCGTGGGTCCGCATGACCCGACCGGGCGTTTTACCTACTGGCCGTTGCGAATGGCACGGGGTGGAACGGTGTTGGCGCCAGGTCGGCCAGATCGCCCTGTCCAATGCATCGACGCACGGGACCTGGCCGCATGGTGCGTGCAACTGGCTTTGCTACGCAAGGCCGGTGTGTTCCACGGTGTGGGGCCTTCGGGCACCATGGCTGACTTGCTACAAGCCTGTCAAGCCTCCACAGATGCCGAAACACAGTTGGTGTGGTGTGACGATGCGAGCCTGCTGCGCGCCAAGGCAGATCCTTGGACGGGACTGCCGCTGTGGATTCCCGAGGCAGATCCGGATTTTGGCGGCATGCTGCTGGCGTCCGACCAGCGGGCCGTGCAAGCCGGGCTAACCACGCGGCCGTGGATGGACTCCGCGCGGGACACGCTGGCATGGGCAGTTGCTGCGCTTGGCCCAGCTGGATCGGCCGCTACCTTGACGCCCGAGGCTGAGGTGGACATTTTGGCCGAGGCGCAGCGGTCCGTGGATAAACTGGGCTCGCCAACTTCCTGACTGCTCTTCCATGTCCCAAAAAATTCTTGCAACACTTTTTGCCCAGAAGTCCTGGGCCAATCGCGAACTGTTCGACGTGGTGGCGGCTAGCACGACCGCCGAACATGCAGCGACGTTGCACACGGCGATCAGGACGCTGAACCACATCTATGTGGTCGACCGAATCTTTCGTGCCCACTTGGCTGGCGAGAAGCATCCGTATACGGCGACCAATACGCCGGAGACACCCGAATTCGGCGAGCTTCATTTCGCGGTGACGGAGACCGACCTCTGGTTTGAGAACTATGCCACCAACATCGGCGAACCAGAGCTGGCGCAGAGTCTTGCATTCCAGTTCACCGATGGTGACTCGGGAAGGATGACGCGAGAGGAAATGCTGTTCCATGTGCTCACCCATGGCGCCTACCACCGCGGCAATGTGGGCCAAATGCTCAAAGGCATATCGGTTGCGCCACCGCGTGATCTATTGACCAAGTTCCTCCACATCCACGAGCCATCCCGTCGGCAGCCCTGAAATGGACAGGGATGAACCCCGTTACCAAACTCGCTCGGCTGTTCCAGCCCTTTGCGATGCCGCAAAACGCTAGCAAAGTTATAGCGTATTACGCAGTATTCAAGAGGGCTTGAGGCCAATTTAATTAGTAAGGATTCTTGAACCCCAGACGCGCCATGATCTCGGTCTCGCGCAGTTCCATGACTTGGGCGTCCTCCTCTTCGTCATGGTCCCAGCCTTGCGCATGCAGGGTGCCGTGCACGATCAGGTGGGCGTAGTGGGCTTCCAGCGTCTTCTTCTGCTCCTTGGCTTCTTTGGCAACCACCGGGGCGCACAGCACCAGGTCCGCCGTGACGATGGGCTCCTGCGTGTAGTCAAAGGTCAGCACATTGGTGGCGTAGTCCTTTTTCCGGTAATCCCGGTTCAGAGTCTGGCCTTCCTCGGCATCCACAATGCGCACAGTGATTACGGCATCCGACTGCAGCGCATGGCGAATCCATTTCTTGACGCGATGGCGGGGCAGGGCAGCACGGTGTGGGTCGGGTTTGGCGACGGAGCTGAATTGCAGGGAGAGGGTGAGTTCAGGCAGCATGGTTGCGAGTCTGTTGTTGGGGTGAAGGGCTCAGGGCTTGGCCGCACGACGACTGGGTGTGCGGGTCTTGGGCAGGCCCACGCGCGGCAGCTCCGGTTCTTCCTCGGGAATTGCAATCGCGGGTAGTTCATTCAGGCGCGCAGCGTCATAGGCATCCACGACACGGGCCACCAGCGGGTGGCGCACGATGTCGGCACTGGTCAGGTGGGTGATGGCGATGCCGCTGACCCGGCGCAGCACGCGTTCGGCATCCACCAGACCGCTGAGCTGGGTCTTGGGCAGGTCGATCTGGCTGACGTCGCCAGTAATCACGGCCTTGGCACCAAAGCCAATGCGGGTCAGGAACATCTTCATCTGCTCGGGCGTGGTGTTTTGTGCCTCGTCCAAAATCACGAAGGCGTTGTTCAGTGTGCGCCCGCGCATGAACCCAAGCGGCGCAATCTCCAACTGCTGGCGCTCAAATGCCTTGTGCACCTGATCAAAACCCATCAGGTCATACAGCGCGTCGTACAGGGGGCGTAAATAGGGATCCACCTTCTGGTTCAGGTCGCCAGGCAAAAAGCCCAGGCGCTCGCCGGCCTCAACCGCCGGGCGCGTCAGCACGATGCGCTGCACCGCGCTGCGCTGCAACGCGTCCACCGCAGCGGCCACGGCCAGGTAGGTCTTGCCGGTACCGGCCGGGCCAATGCCAAAGGTGATGTCGTGCTCCGCAATGTTGTCCAGGTAAAGCGCCTGGTTTTTGCTCCGGGGTTTGAGGTCGGCACGGCGTGTGGCCAGACTGGGGCCGTCTCCCTCTTCTGCGGAGCCATCACCTGACAACATCAGCTGAACCGTCGCCGCGCTGATGGGCTTGGTGGCCAGCTCATAGAGCGCCTGGATCATGTCCATGCCGCGCTGGGCTTTGGCTTTAGGGCCTTCGATCTTGAACTGCTCGTGCCGGTGGGCGATGTGAATGTCCAGCGCCACTTCGATAGTGCGCAGGTGTTCGTCGGTCGGCCCGCACAGGTGGGACAGGCGGTTGTTGTTCAGGGGTTTGAAGGTGTGTCTGAGGATCAAGCTGATAATTCCGGACAGAGGGTGACTGAAAAGTCCCCATCATAGGCATGAAACTCCTGGCAACCATGGCCAGGCAACCCGGAACACACGATGATTGGCAAACTCACTGGCATTCTGGACGACAAAAACCCGCCCCAGGTCATCGTGGACTGCGGTGGCGTGGGGTACGAGGTGCAGGTGCCCATGAGCACGTTTTACAACCTGCCGGCCACGGGCGAAAGGATTTCGCTGTTGACCCATTTTGTGGTTCGAGAGGACGCACAATTTCTGTATGGATTCTCAACCGCGGTCGAGCGCGCAGCGTTTCGCGAACTGATCAAGATTTCTGGAGTGGGGCCGCGCACCGCGCTTTCGGTGCTGTCGGGCATGAGCGTGGGTGAGCTTTCGCAGGCTGTTACGCTGCAGGAGGCAGGGCGGCTGATCAAGGTTCCCGGTATTGGCAAAAAGACTGCCGAGCGCCTGCTGCTGGAACTCAAGGGCAAGCTGGGGGCGGACATTGGGGCTGCGACCACCGTGGCCAACGATGCCCAAGCCGATATCTTGCAGGCCCTGCTGGCGCTGGGCTATAGCGACAAGGAGGCTGCTGCGGCCTTGAAAGCGCTGCCCGCCGAGGTGGGCGTGAGCGAAGGCATCAAGCTGGCACTCAGGGCACTTGCTAGGTAGGATGGTCGCAGGCTACCATGCCTGAAGGACAGCTAGCAACGGAGCATAGCCATCATTGTCCGCGTCGCTGCATTGATGACAGAAGCTTCTGTACGCCCTTCTCGCCAGGCGCGACGCTCTCCAGTTGTTCAAGGAGTTCGATGGCGCGGGCTCTATTGCCTTCATCAGCACATATGCGGGCGAGCATCATCCATGCCAGTGGCAAGATTGTTCCCTTGGGTGTCATGGCCACCACACGCTCCAACTCATTCCGAGCCTCGCTCCTTTGGCCCAGACAGTGCAGGGACAATGCTGAATGGCTGCGCAACGGTATGTTGTCCGGTTCGACAGCAAGGCCAATCGCATATATTTGCAGCGCCTGGGCATGGTCACCCTCCGCTGCGACCGCCATGCCCGCAAGATACGCCAGCGCGCATACAAGTGGCGCGTACACCGCGAGGAAATCGGGATTCAATTGCATGAAGATTTCGACTTCCCTCAGCATTTCCAGCAACGCCACAGGTCCATGTTCGGGGAAAATTCGCTCACGACTCTCTCTACGCAGCGGAATAGGCTCAGGCGGCAGCCCGAATTGATCGCGCAAATGGGCGTTGAGTTCGTAAAAGACGAAGTCCCCGACGATGGCGCCCGGCGCTTCTGCTATCTGGACTGCCTCTGGAGCCTTCCATCCTTTTGTAATGGCCTCGCCCAGCAGGTCCCAATACTCCGCGTCTTGTGGAAAGAGGGTCTCTGCCAGTGGACGAAGCAGCCGAACAACGTCGGAATATTCGCCCCGCAAGTAGTGAATCTGGGCTGCGAGCACCCATACCCGGAAGTGCGTGTCCGGTGTCGTCATACCCATCACCCGGTTGTACTCGGCCAGAGCTTCGCTGCGGTATTCGAGCCCATGCAAGGCAATGGCATAGTTGAGGCGTGTTGCAACATCGCCTGGACGCAAACGCAGGGAGAGTGCGTAGAACTGCAGAGACTCTTCACTGAGGCCGTTGCTGAAGAGTTCAAACGCGGTCCGGAAAGCGAGCTGACCACCTGCTTCGGCGTAGCGCGCAAGCCGGGCCGGATTTTCAACCAGATAGCGTTCGAGTTCGAACAAAATGCGTTCGGGTTCGGGCGCATCTCCCTGCTCTAACTCAGCCGCAACCTGCACGCGCATGGGGAACAACTCGTGTGGATCGCTCACCCAGGTGTCGAGTGGCGGTGGTAGTTCGATGAAGGCAAACAGGCTCATGGCGCCACCGGCATACGATAAATTGAATCGAGGAAATCTCCCAACTTGTTGGCAACGACCTCGCGTGTCATGCCCATGCTGGCCAACCTGGCGTCGGCCACGACCGGCGAAATCGATCCGTCCGCAACCTTCTTGAGGATGTCGATTCCAGCCTTGAGCTCCTGCGGCGGCACCACTTTGGGCAGTCCAGGATTTGGGCTGCCCTCGCCGCGGTACCGGTTAAGCACTTCTAGGCGACCCTCAATCTGATTGCCAAACTGTTTGGAGGTCTGTCGCATGCCTTCAGCAATACAAGTCTCTCGCTCAATCGGCGTCTTGGCATGGCCCGCTTTCTCAAACCATTCCTGTGCCTTGAACTCGGAGGTTTTGCCCACCCCTGCCGGGTCGCTGAATGAGCCCGCCGGATTTCGGACCGCCGTGTCCAGATCGCTGGCACCTCGGCCATAAGCATCGTTGGAAAGGCGGTCCGTGACGGTTTGGTCCATGCGCCTGCCAAATTCCTCGGGCGACATCTTGGCGTACTTCGCTCGGGTTTGCGCCGATGCACCTTCCAGTGCCGTTTCTTGAAACTTTTTGTCGTAGATCTGACCGGATTGACTGGACGGAATATCGACCCACTCACTGCCGTCGGCTTGCACGAACGTGCCCGGCTTCTCCGGGTCGGGAATCCATTCGCCCGGCCTGGCCTTGCGTTCAAAAGTTACGTCGCGATCAATCGGCACCTTGGTCGGATCCTTGGGCGGGTCTCCGGGTTTGGGTTCGTTGGTAATCTCTTTGCGTCGGACCTGTGGCTCGTGGACCGTACCATCTGCCGAGGGCTTGCGATATTTCTCGGTCAGTTCGTCGCACACTTTTTTGTCGGTTGCATCGTAGACCTTCTGCATTTCGTTCTTGATTGCAACCCGGGTCTGTGCCGCATTGGCGTCTTTCAAGCGGTTTACTTGGTACAGCCCGTGCTTGTTCTCCTGCATACCCAGTGCGGCATCCCGAATCTGCTGGCGGTCGCTGCTGGCAACCGCCGCATGGGCGTTGTCGATGGCTTGCTGTCCGGCCTGTTTGCCTTCGTGCCAGGCGGTCTCGCGTTCGATGGGGGAGAGCGGCTTGGCTGGCATCCTGTCTATCTCACCGATTACTGGTACATCATTGACCTTCGATACCAATACGGAGGGCTTATCTGCGGATTTGATCGCATCCTTTGCATGTGCCGCTTTACCGGCATGCGCCGCCTTTTCCACTTCGACAGCCTTGTTGCCGACTTTTGCCATGTCGACTGCTGCATCTGCAGCCTTGGCCGTCTTGAAAGCGCCACCTGGGATACTGGTCGCCGCATCAATGGCGCCGATGATCGCCCGACCGAGTCGCTCGGTCACCGGAACGTTGGGATCCATGACCTTTTCCCAGTTGTCGATGCCGGTGATCGCCTTGATCGTATCGATGGGATGCGTAACCGTATTGACCACGACGGTGGCGGCTGCACTGGATGCCGTGCTGACGACTTCGCCATAGAAGCCAGCGACCTTGCGTGCCGACCGCATCGGGCTGGTCACCACGTCCTTGATTGTCTGGCCGATGGCCTGTTTCCAGCTCTCCTTGTCCGTCAGCACCTTGCCGACGTCATGTACTACCGTCCCGATGCTGCGCAGACCTGACTTGGCCGCTTCCTTCAATTGCCCCGGAATGTCGTTGATGTCCTTGCGAACGTTTTGAATGAAACCATCCCTGACGTTTTTGTTGTAGTCGCGTTCGGTTTGTTGGCGGGCCTTTTCCAGTTCTTCCAGGTTGGCCCGTGCGGCGGCCGCCGCTTGTTGGTGCTCAAACTCTTTTGCGATTCGGTTGGCCTCTGTGAACCCGTGACCCACCTGAACTGATGCGCGTTCTTTGGCGACATAGCTTGTATTGCCACCCGCATCTGAGATCTGACGTGTCAGTTCGCGCTCGCGGCGCTCCAGGTCAGCCAACTGCCTGTCATGCGCTTTGACATCGAAGCCACCCTGTCGCGCGCCGGCTGCGTTGGCCGCAATAAAGGATTTCTGTTCACGCACCTGGCGCAGGTCCTCCTCGCGCTGCTTGACCCAGGCTGCCTGCCGTTCGGCATCTGCTTTTGCGGAGGCATCGGCGGCACGGGCCGAGTCTTCGCCGTTGCTCACGGGTGAGATTGGTTGCGGCTGTGGCGGTGTCGGCTGCGGATTGCCGAGTGCACCACTCAACAGTCCTCCCAGGATGATTGTCAATCCGGGCAGGATGGCGCCGGTTATCGCCTCGCCCATGTTCTTGGGTCCGGGTACCGCACCAACCCGGCCGGCGCCTGGTGGCGGAGGCGACGACCAGCCAGGAGTGCCGGT
>DAOQRI010000078.1:0-8771 GCA_035355475.1 Rhodoferax sp.
TGTCGGACACGGTGCCACGCAAAGACATTGAAGCGGCACAAAGCGATCTCAGCAGCCTTAGTGAGCGTATGGCAGCAGTCAGCGGTGGGCTGAACAACCGTGACGCCCTGGTCGCGCCAGTCTCTGGTGTCATTGCCTCCAGCAATGCGGTTGCAGGCCAGGTGGTGGATGCCCGCGAATTGGTGTTTGAGGTGGTGGATCCCACCCGCCTGCGTATTGAAGCGCTAGCCTACGACGCAGCGGTGGTGAGCGACGTGGCTGGCGCCACCCTGGCCCTGGGCACGGATACCGTGGCCTTGCGCTTTATCGGTGCGGCGCGCAGTTTGCGCGAGCAAGCCCTGCCCATGTTGTTCCAGGCCGAAGGCCAAGCCTTGTCCAAATTGGCCGTGGGCCAGCCGGTCAAGGTGTATGTGCAAACGGCTACACGTGTCAAAGGCATCCGGGTGCCCGCACAAGCGCTGCTGAAGAGCCCGGCCAACCAGACGGTGGTATGGGTCAAGACAGCAGCAGAGCGGTTTGAGCCGCGCACGGTCACGACCGAGATTCTGGATGGCGCCTCGTTTGCGGTGATGTCGGGCCTGAAGGCTGGCGACCGTATTGCCACGCAAGGGGCCAGCTTGATCAACCAAATTCGCTAAAAAGGAGTCACACGCATGTTCAAGTGGCTTCTCGATAACAGCCTGTCCAACCGGCTGCTGGTCATCATTGCCAGCCTGGTGTTGATGGCCTATGGCGCGTTCACGCTGTCGCGCACACCGGTGGATGTGTTCCCCGATCTCAACAAACCTACAGTCACCATCATGACCGAGGCCGGGGGCATGGCGGCTGAAGAGGTGGAGCAACTCTTGACTTTTCCGCTGGAAACCACCATGAATGGCCTGCCCGGCGTAGAGAGTGTGCGTTCGGTCTCCAGTGCTGGCTTGTCGTTCATCTATGTCACCTTTGACTGGAGCACGGAGATCTTTCGCGCCCGCCAGATGGTGTCCGAGCGCCTGTCTGCCATGGAAGAAGGGCTGCCCGCCGGTGTGGTCCCGCGTATGGGACCCATCAGCTCCATCATGGGCGAGATCATGCAGATTGCGATCCCCATCGACACGGCCAAAATCTCGCCGATGCAGGTGCGTGAATACGCCGATTGGGTGTTGCGCCCACGGCTGATGGCCGTACCCGGCGTGGCGCAGGTGATTCCGATTGGCGGCGAGGTGCGCCAGTTCCAGGTTCAACCCAACACCGTGCGCATGGCCGAGCTAGGCATTTCGCATGAGCAGCTGGAGGGAGCGCTGAAAGGTTTCTCGTCCAACACCTCGGGCGGATTTTTGGAACTCAATGGCCGCGAATACCTGATCCGCAACCTGGGCCGTACCTCGCGGCTGGACGACCTGAAGAACCTGGCCTTGACGACCAAGAACGGCCAACCCATCCTACTGCGCCAGATTGGAGAGGTGGCGTTTGCACCCGCCATCAAACGGGGTGATGCGGGTTTTGAAGGCAAGCCGGCGGTGATTCTGGGCATCCAGAAACAACCCACGGCCGACACCATTGCGCTGACACGTTTCATCGAATCCGCGCTGGGTGACATGAAACGCTCCCTGCCCGCCGGTATGGACGAGCCCAAAGTGACCTTCCGCCAGGCCAGCTTCATTGAGTCATCCATCACCACGTTGCAAGGCAAACTGATAGGCGCGTCGATTTTTGTCGCCGTGATTCTGTTCTTCTTCTTGGGAACACTGCGGCCGACCATCATTGCGCTGACCGCCATTCCGGTGTCCATCTTCATGACGGCGCTGGTGTTCCAGTATTTCGGCTTGTCCATCAACACCATGACGCTGGGCGGCCTGGCCATTGCGATTGGCGGCCTGGTAGATGACGCGGTGGTGGGTGTAGAGAACGTGATGCGTCGCCTGAAGGTGGACCGCGAACGCCACCATGACCACCGGATGAACCCCCACGAGCTTGTGGCTAGCGCGACGATGGAGGTGCGCTCTGCCATTCTGTATGCCACCATCATCATCGTGTTGGTGTTTCTGCCGCTGTTTGCGCTGCCCGGTATGGAAGGGCGGCTGTTTGTGCCGTTGGGCATTGCCTTCATCGTGTCCACACTGGCCTCACTGGTGGTGTCTGTCACGGTCACGCCGGTGCTGGCCTACTACCTGTTGCCGCGCATGCGTTCGCTCAACCATGGCGACACCAAACTGCTGGCCTGGCTCAAGCGTGGCTACCGGAGCAGCCTGCAGCGGGTTCTGAATGCCCCGAAGCCCGCACTGGTGGCAGCCGGTTTGGCCGTTTTGCTGGCGGCGGTGGCCGTGCCGTTTTTTGCCAAGACCTTTTTGCCGCCGTTTAACGAAGGCACGCTGTTGGTGGGTCTGCGGCTGAACCCTGGCGTCACTCTGGCCGAATCGTCGGCTTTGGCGCAGCAGGCCGAGAAGTTGGTCAAACAAGTGCCTGAGGTCACGCACGTCGGGCGGCGCAGCGGCCGGGCCGAGCTGGACGAACACGCCGAGGGTGTGCACGTCAGCGAACTGGACGTGGGGCTGAAACCCGCGTCCGAGCTGACCCGATCCATGGACGGGATTTCGGCCGATATCCGTGCGCGCCTGGTCAACCTGCCGGCGTCTATTGGTATCGGGCAACCCATCTCGCACCGCATAGACCACATGTTGTCGGGCGTGCGCTCGCAGATTGCAATCAAGATTTTTGGTGACGATCTGGACACGCTGCGTGGACAGGCCGATCTGCTGCAATCCAAGTTGGCGGCGGTGCCCGGCATTGCCGACCTGGAGATCGAAAAGCAGGTACTGGCACCGCAGATCAAGGTAAGGGTGGACTACGCCGCAGCAGCGCAATACGGCGTACCCACACCGCAGATTCTGGCCACGCTGCAAAGCCTGGTGGAGGGCGAAAAAGTGACCCAGATTGTGGAGGGTTCGCGCCGCTTCGCGCTGGTGGTGCGCCTGCCGGAGTCGGCCCGTTCGGTGGAAGGCCTGGGTAACATCCTGCTGCAAACCCCCAATGGGGCCGTGCCACTATTCAAAGTGGCGACGATTGAAGACGGTGATGGCCCCAACCAGATCAGCCGTGATGATGGCAAACGCCGCATCGTGCTGTCGGCCAACGCGCAGGGTCGTGCGCTGTCCGAGATCGTGGAAGACATCCGCAAGGTAGTGGCGGAGTCCAAGCTGCCCGAGGGCTACTTCATCACACTGGGTGGGCAGTTTCAGGCGCAGGAAGAGGCGTCCAAACTGGTGGGGTTGTTGTCCATCGTGTCTTTGGTGCTCATGTTTGTGGTGCTGTACAGCCGATACCAATCAGTCACCTTGTCGGCGCTGATCATGGTGAATATTCCGCTGGCGCTGGTGGGTGCGGTGCTGGGCCTGTGGCTATCGGGCCAGCCGCTGTCGGTGGCGGCACTGGTGGGCTTTATCACGCTGGCTGGCATCTCGGTGCGCAATGGCATTTTGAAGGTCAGCCACTACATCAACCTGATGCGAATCGAGGGTGAAGAGTTTGACCACAAGATGATCGTGCGCGGCTCGCTGGAACGGTTGAGCCCGGTGCTGATGACCGCTCTGGTGACCGCCTTTGCGCTGGCACCGCTGCTGTTTGAGGCTGAGCGCCCAGGCACCGAGATCTTGCACCCCGTTGCGGTAGTGATCTTCTCGGGCCTGATCAGCTCCACGCTGCTCGATACCTATTTGACGCCAGTCCTGTTCTGGCTGTTTGGCCGAAAGGACGCCGAACGCTTGTTGGACGACCGCAATGCGGAAGCCTTCTGATTTTTTAACCCCCTGAAAGGAACACATATGAAATTCCCTCAACTCATAGCCGCCTTGGCCTTAGCGACCACGGGCGCAGCTTTCGCTGCCGACAACCATGCCCATGGACATGAGCACAAACCGCTGCATGGTGGCCTCGTGGTTGAGGTCAAAGACATGGACTACGAACTGGTTGCCAAGCCCGATTTGCTGCAATTGCATCTACGTGACCACGGAAAAGCCGTGGATGTCAGCAAGGCTGCAGCCAAGCTGACTTTGCTTTCCGGTACCGACAAGCAGGAGGTGGAACTCAAACCCGCTGGCGACAAGCTGGAAGCCAAGGGCAGCTTCAAAGTGGCGGCAGGCACCAAGGTTGTGGTCGTTGTGTTGGCGACTGGCAAGTCGTCTACGGCACGGTTTGTATTGAAGTAAGTCATTGCTGTGCGCCCGCGCCCAGCTTGTGCCCAACGTATTTGAAACTCGCAGAAAGAAAAAAATGGCAAGAATGAACTTTAGAAGTGTCGCTGCCCTGGCATGCATCTTTGCTCTGCTTGGCTGTGCCACACCAGTTGATCAGCTGGCCGAAAAGCCATACTGTCACACCGACCGTGGCATACATGCCTACTGCACAAAGGAAATCGCGCCGAACCTTCAACGTGATGCTGAAGCCAAGCAGTTTGCGTCAGTGCCTGATGCTCTCACCATCTATGTTGTTCGCTACTGGGGCGATGGGCATCATCCAGTGGATGTCTCATTCAATAGCGGTGCTCCGATAGAAACCGTTCCAGACTCTATGATTCGCCTAAGGGTTAAGGCAGGCGAGCATCAGATAGCCTTCAAAGTTGACGGGAGATCGTTTGAACGAAAGATTTCTGGAGTTGCAGGCGAAGTTCGTCTGTTGGGCATAGTCGGTACCGACTGGCCTTGGGGCAATTCTTCTCACGCATGGTCGGATGATTCTGAGGAACAAGTTAAACGAAAGGCTTTGCGTTCTCGACTGATCAAAGACAAATCTTTGTAGTGACTCCGCTGTTTCAGTTCAGAAATCCACACCTGCGGTGCTACCTTTTTGACACACCGCAGATGTTTTTGGGGGCAAGGTGATCACAGGAGGAGCTACCGACAGAAGCTTCAAATCGCTCACTGACTGACGTATAGAGATTGTTCTGAACGTCGGCACCTGGCCAGTTGGAGGTGGTCTTATTTACCAAATAAGTGCCACAAAGCTGCAGGCGGCGTGTCGAAGCGTGCGACTGCTTTGGAACGATCAAACCACTGATACGGATGTCGTCTGCGCGTCTGTACCGGGCATCCGTGCTCCGACCACAACGAGAATCCACGCGACACCCCCACCACCCAATTCATGGCACCATGCACGCCTGATTCAACCCCTCGTGTTGTTCTCTCCACTCAAAAGGTATCTTTATGCAATATCGCCGTTTGGGCCGCAGCGGCCTTCAGGTCAGTGTCTTGTCCCTGGGCTCGTGGATCACGTACCACAACCAGGTAGACGTGGCTGCCGCCAAAGAGATGCTGGCCGCCGCCATGGATGCGGGCGTCAACTTCTATGACAACGCTGAGGTCTACGCCCTGGGCAAGAGCGAAACCGTCATGGGCGAAGCCATCAAGGCGCTCAACTGGCCGCGCCTGAACTATGTGGTTTCCACCAAGTTCTTCTGGGGCCTGTCCCGCGAGGGCAATACCGTCAACCGCAAGGACACGCTCAACCGCAAGTACCTGATGCAGGCGATAGACGGCTCGCTCACGCGCATGGGCCTGGATTTCATTGACCTGGTCTACTGCCACCGCCCTGACCCGCACACGCCGATTGAGGAAACCGTCTGGGCCATGAGCGACATGATTACGCAAGGCAAGGCCTTGTACTGGGGCACCAGCGAGTGGTCTGCCGCCGACATCCGCGCCGCCTGGGAGATTGCCGAGCGCCACCACCTGCACAAACCGGTGATGGAGCAACCCCAGTACAACGTGTTTTGCCGCAAGCGGGTGGAGAAGGAATACGCCCGCCTGTACGAGGACACCGGACTGGGCCTGACCACCTGGAGCCCGCTGGCCAGCGGTTTGCTGACAGGCAAGTACCGCGACGGTGTACCCGAGGGCAGCCGGGGCGCGGTGAAGGGCATGGACTTTTTGCTCAAGGGTCTGACCGACCCTGCCAAAAATGCCGCTGTTTCCAAGCTGGCGGTGGTGGCAGCCGAGCTGGGTTGCAGCCTGAGCCAACTGGCCATTGCCTGGACGGCACACAACCCGCGTGTCAGCACCGTAATCATGGGCGCATCCAGGTTGCCCCAATTGCAGGACAACCTGGGTGCCATGGACGTGGTGGCCAAGTTGACACCGGAGGTGATGGCCAAAATTGACGAGGCCACACTGGCGCTGGCAGAGTAAGCCCGAAACGGGGGTGCTATGGGTGTATAACCAAGGCCCCCTCAATACCAAGGAAAAACCGACATGGGCGCGCAGTGGAAAGCAAAAGGCAAGGAACTGGCAGCCAATGCCAAGGGCAAACTCTTCGGACGGTTGTCCAAGGACATCATGGTGGCTGCCCGTAACGGAGCCGATCCGGCGTCCAATTCGCGCTTGCGCCTGCTGGTGGAACAGGCCCGCAAGGTCTCCATGCCCAAGGACACGCTGGACCGCGCCATCAAGAAGGGCGCGGGCCTCACCGGCGAGGCCGTTCACTTTGAACACGTGATGTACGAAGGCTTTGCCCCGCACCGCGTGGCGGTGATGGTGGAATGCCTGACCGACAACGTGAACCGCACGGCGCCCGAGATGCGCGTGCTGTTTCGCAAAGGCCAGCTGGGCACATCGGGCTCGGTGGCGTGGGACTTTGACCACCTGGGCATGATCGAGGCCGAGCCCTCGGCACCGGGTGCGGACGCAGAAGTGGCCGCCATTGAAGCGGGCGCGCAGGACTTTGAGCCGGGTGACGCTGAGGGCAACACCCTGTTCCTGACCGATGCCACCGATCTGGACCTGGTGAGCCGTGCGCTGCCAGCCCACGGCTACACCGTGGTGTCGGCCAAGCTGGGCTACAAACCAAAAAACCCGATCGATCCCGCCAGCCTGAGTGCCACCGACCTGGAAGAGGTCGAAGCGTTTCTGGCCGCCATCGACGGCAACGACGATGTGCAGAACGTGTACGTAGGCTTGGCAGGTTGATATGGGTAAGCGGCCTGACGCATTCGCTGCCGGACCGTCCTACATCCCCCAATTACGCCTCTACCAGGACTGGCTGGCCGCCAAGCGGGGTCTGTCCTTTGACAGCTACGACGCGCTGTGGCGCTGGTCCATTGGCGATCTGGATGCGTTCTGGCAAAGCATCTGGGACTTCTTTGACCTGCAGTCCCCTACACCGCACACAGCGGTGCTGGCCTGCCGCGCCATGCCGGGCGCGCAGTGGTTTCCGGGTGCACATGTCAACTACGCGCAGCAGGTGCTGCGCCATGTGGATGCTGCCCACGCAGCGGGCTTTTCCGCCATCCTCAGCCACAACGAGAAAAGCCTGGCCAGTGGCGCACCACACCGCGAATTGACTTGGCCCGAACTACGGCGGCAGGTTGCCTCACTCGCTCTGCACTTGCGCGCCCAGGGCGTGATGCCCGGCGACCGTGTGGCGGCCTACCTGCCCAACACCCCCGAGACAGCGGTGGCGTTTTTGGCGACGGTGAGCATTGGCGGAGTGTGGAGCCTGTGCGCGCCCGACATGGGGACCAACGCGGTGCTCGACCGGTTCCAGCAAATCACCCCCAAGGTGCTGATTGCCTGCGACGGCGTCACCTACGGCGGACGCGACCTGGACCGCACGGCCGTGGTGGCCGAACTGTGCGCCGCGCTGCCCTCGGTGCAGCATGTCATTCTGCACTCCAATCTGGGGCTGGAGTCGAAGGAAAATGCTACGACTCTGATAGCGCATCATGTAGATTTCATAAGGGCTACAAGCCAAAATGGCACTGAAGTTTCGGGGTTTGAACCACTGTGGCTGCCGTTTGACCACCCGCTGTGGATTGTCTACTCCAGCGGCACGACCGGCCTGCCCAAGCCTATCGTGCACAGCCACGGAGGCACGATTCTGGTGGCCATGGCGCTGAAGTGCCTGCAAAACGACATAGGCTGCAGCTACCACCCCAACTCCCTGGGCGAGCGCTACCACTGGTACAGCTCCACCGGCTGGGTGATGTGGAACGCGCAGGTGGCAGGCCTGCTGGGCGGAACCACCTGCTGCATTTTTGACGGCAACCCGGGCGGCAGCACCGTGGACGCTGCAGGCAACAGACTGGCACCCGACTGGACCACGCTGTGGCGCTTTGCATCGCGGATGGGCGTGACCTTCTTTGGCGCGGGCGCCGCGTTTTTTGCCAACTGCCTGAAGGCCAATGTGGACTTGCGCGCGTGTGGCGACCTGTCAAAGATTCGCGCCCTGGGTACCACCGGCTCGCCGCTGAGTACTGAGGCGCAGGCGTGGGGAACCGAGCAGTTCGCCCGCATAGCCGCCACCGAAGCCCAAAAAGACATCTGGTGGTGCAACATCTCAGGTGGTACTGACTTTGCCGGCGCATTTATCGGTGGCAATCGCGAACTGCCGCAAACGCCCGGCGCCATGCAGTGCCGTGCAATGGGCTGCGCGGTAGAAGCCTGGAACGAACAGGGCCAGCCGGTCGTCGACGAAGTGGGCGAACTGGTGTGCACCCAGCCCATTCCCAGCATGCCGCTCTACTTTTGGGGCGACACCGGCAACCAGCGCTACCTGTCGAGCTACTTTGACACCTATCCCAACGTGTGGCGCCATGGCGACTGGCTCAAGGTGGGTGCAGACGGCAGCTGCATCATCTATGGCCGCAGCGATGCCACCATCAACCGCCACGGCCTGCGCATGGGCACCAGCGAGCTGTACAGCGCAGTCGAAGCGCTGCCCGAAGTGCTGGATTCGCTGGTGGTGGACCTGGAGTACCTGGGCCGCGAGAGCTACATGCCGCTGTTCGTGGTGCTGCGCGAGGG
>DAOQRI010000079.1:0-8736 GCA_035355475.1 Rhodoferax sp.
ACTACGCCGACATGCGCATCACCCTGGATCTGGATGATGGGGTGAAGGTGAACTATGGCAAGTTTGGGGATTTGCTTGCGGAGGTGAAGGCGGTTACGGGTGGGGCGGGGGATGAGTAAGCCCTTCACACCGGTGCAGACACCAACCAAGTTTTCGTCCTTCAGCTAATTTTGGAGTAATTCAATGAGTAACGAAAGCAATTTTCCAGCCGATTTCAATCGACTTCTTATGCTGTGGAAGGAAATAAAACCCGACTTTTTTGATCCCGAAGATTCAAGTGATTCAGATAGGTACGAGTTGGGATTGCGCACCGCATCATGGGCTTGGATTCCCGACATTCAACAAGTTTCACCTAAAGAAGTTGATCGAAAACGCGACATGTTATTAGGCCCACTTTTTTGTTCCGCCGAAGACCCTTGGCCGGATGTCGATGGTGAGCCCATGATCCCCTTGGCACAAATCGACCTGGGCAATGCATCTAGCCTTGGCGCAGTAGATCTTGGAAACGGGTTGCTGCAGGTGTTTTGTCCGGTCAAAGACAAACTGGGGCAAAAAATCTTCACACGCGTTATTGAGCGTGAGTCTGTAACAAATCAGGAATTGACTGATGCACCCAGTTTTGCAGATGACATCAATGGATTTGCGTCTGTTGGGTGGGCGCAAAAGAACTCAAAAGATCGCAGCCTGTACGGCGATGAATGCTTGCAGATTACAGGTTATTCGGAGAAGAAGTTTACGCTATGGATGCCCTTACTTTCTGATGCATATAACCTGACAGATTTGGATTCAGATATGCGGGAAAAGATAGATGAGTTTGAAAAAATTATTTCAAGCAACTCTGAGGCGTGGAGCCCCGGTGGATTCCATCTTTTTGGAACGTTTTACCCTATTCAGTATTACCCAGCCGAAAGAGACAATGTGCTATTTACACTTGAATCCGAACATGGATTTAATTTTGGTGACGGACAAGCACAGATTTTTTATAAATTCTATAAAACCCATCCTGAATGGGGCGCATGTTTCTCGTTTGATTGGAGTTGTTACTAGCAACTACCCTACAGTTCATCAATATGGAATGCATAACCATATTCAGAAAACAGGTTGATCGAGCCACCCCATTTGCGTAACGACCACAATGAACGAACCCTGTTTGCAAACCGAGAAACTCTATAAATGACTACCCAACGTATTCAGAGTGCTCTAGCTGAATTGTTCAGTGATTACCCAGTTGTCTTTTGGCATGATACGGACCACGAATTTTCCACCACGCTGGACAGTCTGCAACTTGAGGGCGTGCAACTGGTGCACCTGGACGAAACCCCAGCACTGCGCATCAAGCTCGACATTGAAAACACCCCCAACCAGCGCTGGCTGATTTACAGCACCCAACCCGAGCCAGAGCCAACCAACGACTGGCTGCTGGATGTGCGCCTGCGCAGCAAGTCTTTCAGGGCAGATTCAACGTCTATCCTGCTGGAGGATCTGGGGTTAACGTCGCTGAGTTTGCGTCAGCATCTGAAGGATCGTGCCAAATTCCTACGGGCCAAGGACCGGTTGGATCGTCTTAAGAGACTGGTGTTGCCTGGGGACGGCGCTGAAGATCTGGACCACAAGATGTTGGCGGTGTTAACCCGCGCCGACCAGCCTGAAGTCTTTGCCATTTTGCATAGGCTTTACGGCGCCATGGTGATCGATGATCTTGCAGACTTGAGCGCGCAACCCAAGGCATGGCAAGACGTGGCCGCCAATGATTTGGTGCCGTCGTTTTGGGAAATGGTTAAAACCCAATTAGGCTATGCCGATGCAAACCCGAGTCTTAGGGATCTTTTGATCCGGATTTTGGTGACCGACTTCTGCCGTAGCTTGACAGGTGATGCTCCCAAGCAGTTAGTACACCTGATCTTGCCTGATCGCACCCTGGCAGCCAATGCCTCGGTGTTTGTAGGGCGCTGGCGCTCAGACATTGCGCAGTACAGCAATTACAACGCGTTGGCAGATGCGGTAGCCAATGAGTTGAACCTGGACTCCTTATTGGCGGGCTTGTCGGCAGAGCAATTGGCCGAATGCATGACGTTTGAAAACGTCGAGTTGCGGATCGTCCAAGACCTCAAGACGCGCATCGTTGCGGGTGCAGGGGCCAATATGGATGTGGTGCGTGCGCTGATGGCGCGACGCCGGGATGGGCACTGGGCCAACCGAATGCTGGCCAGCGCCAATGACCGAACCCAAGCCTTGGCCGCATGTTATGACGCCTTGGCAGCGGCGGCTGACTTCTTCACACTCAAGGCGGCACATGCCGCTGGCTTCAGCTTTGCGGACGCTGCGACGGCTTTTGGGCAGTATCGGGATGAGCTGTTTCGCTTTGACCAGCTCTACCGCCACTTCCACACTGCGGCTGACGCAGTGGAACCCACGGGCTGGGCCGTGTTGCACGAGTTGCGCCATAGTATTGAGAGCGCCTATTCGGGTTGGTACATGCCGCAACTATGTATTGCCTGGGCCAAGGTGGTAGAGGGTGTTGATGGGCTTTTAGCAAAGTGGAAGCTGCCAGAAGTTTTGGCTCAACAGAACTTTTTTGACCGCAAAGTGCTGCCGCTGTATGACGGCAGCGTGAAGCGTGTGTTTGTGCTCATCTCGGATGCTTTCCGGTTTGAAGTTGCCCAGGAGCTGACACAACAAATCAACAGCAAGAATAGGTTTAAGGCGTCGCTGGATGCCATGCTGGGCGTGTTGCCCAGCTACACCGCACTTGGCATGGCCGCACTGCTGCCACACCAGTCTTTGGAATACAAAGAGGGCGCTAATCTGGACGTTTTGGCGGATGGGCATTCGGTGGCGACACTTGAGCAACGCAGTGAACACCTTAAACCGTTTGGTGGGTTGGCCGTTAAAGCCGAAGAACTGATGGCTTTGGGCAAAGATAAAGGTAGGGCTCTGGTTCGTGATCACAAGCTGATTTATGTGTACCACGACCGCATCGACATGATTGGGGACAAGCAAGCCTCGGAGACAAAAACTTTTGAGGCAGCTGCCCAGACAGTGCAGGAGCTGTCACAAGTGTTGGGTTTCATCATCAACAGCCTCAACGGGTCCACCGTGTTGGTGACGGCAGACCACGGTTTCATGTACCAGGAGTCTGCGCTTAACGAATCAGATAAAGCAGCGCTCGAAGAAAAGCCAGAAGGAACCATTGTGGCCAAGAAGCGCTATTTGCTTGGCCATGCGCTTGGTGAGTCCAAGAAAGCCTGGTCTGGAAATACGGCGGCAACTGCCGGAACATCGGCGGAAGGCAGCCTGGATTTCTGGGTGCCCAAGGGGGCCAGCAGATTTCACTTTGCGGGCGGTGCCCGTTTTGTGCACGGTAGCGCGATGCCGCAAGAAATTGTGGTGCCCGTGGTGACTGTGGGTGTGACCGAGGCCGAGCACGCCAAGACCAGGTATGTGAGCGTCAGCCTTCTGGGAGCGCTCAATAAGGTGGTCACGAACACCCAACGCTTTGAATTTATCCAGACCGATGCGGTATCTGAGCGTGTGTTGCCCCGTTCTGTGCAAGTGTCACTTCGCGATGCGCAAGATGGGGACAAGGCCATCAGCGACGTGCAGTCAATTACTTTTGACAGCACCTCGAAACTGCTGGATGAGCGAAAAAAATCCATCTTTCTGACGGTACTTGCAGGCGCCCATGACCCGCATAAAAGCTATGACCTGGTCATGCGCGACGCTGTGTCTAATATTGAGGTGTTACGCATGCCCATCAAGGTGGATCTGGCATTTGGAAACGATTTTTGAGAATTTGATATGACGACTGACACACAAAGCACTGATGCCTTGCCGGTTTCGCTGGCCACAAACAGTTTGGACGACCTGCTGAATGCGCACTTCGCCGGCAAAGTTGTTCGCAAAGACCTGACCAAGCTGATCAAAGAAGGGGCGAATGTCCCGGTTTACGTGCTGGAATACCTGCTGGGTATGTACTGCGCGAGCAATGATGAGGCCGTGATCCAGAATGGGTTGGTCAGCGTCAAGCGCATCTTGACAGAGAACTACGTGCGCCCCGACGAAGCCGAAAAGGTCAAGTCAAAGGTGCGCGAATGTGGCACCTACAAGGTCATTGATAAGGTGACGGTCAAACTCAATGAAAAGCGTGATGTCTACGAGGCCTTGCTCTCCAACCTCGGTGTCAAAAATGCTGAAATTTCAGACACCTATGTGCGCCAATTTGAAAAGCTGCTGGTTGGTGGCATTTGGTGCATCGTCACACTGAAGTACCACTTTGAAGAAGACCAGAAGGGCTCGCCCTTCACGGTGACAGAGTTAAAGCCCATCCAGATGCCCAACATGGACATGGCTGACTTGTTCAAGGCACGGAGCTTTTTTACCGATGAGCAGTGGATTGACGCCTTGATCCGCTCGACCGGCATGGAGCCGAGTCACTTCAAGGAGCGGGTGAAGTGGCACTTGCTGGCACGCATGGTGCCGCTGGTGGAAAACAACTACAACTTCTGCGAGCTGGGTCCGCGTGGCACCGGCAAAAGCCATATTTACAAAGAGATCAGCCCCAACAGTATCCTGGTGTCCGGTGGCCAGACCACGGTGGCCAACCTGTTTTACAACATGGGCGCACGCAAAGTGGGTTTGGTGGGCTTGTGGGACGTGGTGGCCTTTGACGAAGTGGCCGGCATCAACTTCAAAGACCATGACGGCGTGCAGATCATGAAGGACTACATGGCTTCGGGCTCTTTCAGCCGGGGCCGTGAGTCGATCAACGCCAGCGCGGCCATGGTGTTTGTTGGCAACATCAACCAGAGCGTGGAGTCGCTGGTCAAAACATCGCATCTGCTGGCACCGTTCCCAGAAGCCATGATTGATTCGGCGTTTTTTGACCGCTTTCATGCCTACGTGCCGGGCTGGGAAATTCCCAAGATGAGGCCCGAGTTCTTTACCAACCAGTACGGACTGATCGTTGACTATCTGGCGGAATACCTGCGAGAGATGCGCAAGCAGAGTTTTGCCGACGCCATCGACAAGTGGTTCAAGCTGGGCAATAACCTAAATCAGCGCGACACCATTGCCGTGCGACGCACAACGTCCGGGTTGCTAAAACTGGTCAGCCCCAACGGCGAATACACCAAGGATACGGTGCGCAAGTGCCTGGAGTACGCACTGGAAGCCCGTCGCCGGGTGAAGGAGCAACTCAAGAAAATTGGCGGCATGGAGTTTTATGACGTGCACTTCAGCTACATCGACCTGGAAGACAGCGTTGAGCGCTTCGTGACGGTGCCCGAGCAATCTGGTGGTGCCCTGGTGCCCGAAGGCCGGTTGCAGCCGGGAACGCTGCACACCATCAGCATGGGGTCATCCGAGATGCCCGGTATTTACCGGCTGGAAATCCAGTCGATTCCGGGTACAGGCAAGGTCAACGTGTCGGGTGTGGCGCCGCGTGAGGCGGTGCGGGTGGCATTTGACTATTTCAAGGCCAATAGCTCCCGAGTCAGCGCTTCGATCAAACCAGGGGAACGGGATTTCCACACCCACTTGGTTGAGTTGCAGAACACCGGAACACCGCAGGCGCTGACGCTGGCCAGTTTCATCGCTCTTTGCTCTGCTGCACTTGGCAAACCAGTTCAGTCGCAACTGGCTGTGCTGGGCGACATGAGCCTGGGGGGCACCATTGTTCAGGTTAGAAACCTGGCAGAAAGCATGCAAGTTGCCTTTGATGCCGGTGCCAAAAGGATCCTGCTGCCAATGTCGAGCGTGACAGACATTCCGTCTGTTCCGGGCGAGCTTTTTGCCAAGTTTCAGACCGGGTTTTATTCAGACCCGGTGGATGCAGTGTTCAAGGCGCTTGGGGTGGAATGAAGCGGTGGCCTTGACCAAAGGCGCCTATATTTCCAGCTCTGTTTCAGCTTGAACCACTTTTTCCGGCTTGACTTTCACTGGTTCAAGGCAGTCTACGGTTTGCTCGACCTCCACGGCCAGGCTTTTTTCAAGCAGGTAGTCAACAGCCTTCGATGCGTCTTTTGCTGCTGCAAAAACAGCATGTTTGTCGCCCTTGAGCGCTTCAAGCCAGGACCCGATGTAAGCGGCGTGATTTTTGTCGTCAAACTGCACGCCGGTCTCGGCACTGGCGAAAGCGCTGCATAACTCCGCCACCAATTCTTCGCGGGCATACTCGCTCGTGCCAAAACCGTTTGAAAAAGGTCGATTCAGTCGGTTTTCTCCACCGGTGGCGTGGCCGAGTTCATGCAGCAATGTGCCAGCATAGGCTTCAGGGGTTTCGAATTGTTCAGGATTTGGCATTTGAACCGCATCGCGCGCGGGCGAGTAATAAGCCCGATCACCACCATGGCCAAGCCGCAGGCCATCCAGTTTCATGCCGTCGGCAATTTTTTCAACAGCAGCGATTTTTTCGATAGCAGGACGGTCTTTTCTGATGGTTATGGGTTCAATCGACAAGCCAGTGCATTGCTCGACATTGAAGGCGTGGCTGGTTTTTTCAAACAGCAAATTCAGTGTTCGTTCTGCCTGTTTCCAGCTGTATTTGGTTCCGCCGGCCTCAACAACCAATTTCCGGGTGTCCACCTCAAGCCCGCTGGCAAGCTTGACGGAATGCGCATTTTTCTCCGGCGTCTCACCCAGCTTCACCCGGGCGCCGTTGAGCGTGATGTCAACATCGCGGCGGCGATGAAAGGGCAACTCGTCCCAGTATTCAATTGGTGTTGACTTTTCACCTTGGGTGACACCACCACCCAGACTGGCAGCCTGCTTGTAGGTCAGCCAGCGTGGGTCGGCATAGCCTTTGTCCATCCCCTGCATCATCAGCATGAGCCGGTTACCACCGCTGTAAATGCGACCGGACACCGCATTGCGGGGCAGGCCGGCAGCGACCCCACCCTCATTGGTCCAACCCTTGCGCCAGGGCATGACACCTGATTCCAGTGAGGCGACGATGCGGTCCGTGATTTGCTCACGCAGGTCTTTTTTGGCCTCAGTCATGATGCACCTCGACAAAATCTAAGGCGTCAACGTCATCATGCTCAGGGCCGATGATATCGATGCCGAGTTTGTCGGCATCGCGAACCGAATGCACTTCAGAGTCGGCCTGGATGTCCAGTTCGGCCATCGTTTGTGGGGAGAGGGGTGTCGCTGCTTGCATGGTTTTTCCCATAAAAATGCCCGACATGGTCGGGCGGTGTCGATCAACGTTCAATGTATTCCTCCAACTCAAGTTGGGGCGTTACTGGAATTTTTTTCCACAGCTGAGAGGTTTTCTTATTTTCAAGCGCGTGTTCTTTTTTCTCCTCGGCCACCTCAGGTGCGACCTTTTTCCGCTCTTCCAACAGCGCCTCACGCACGTAGTCGCCAGACGTTTTGAAATATTGGGCGATCTTTACTTGCTGCGACGGTTCCAGCGCTTCGCGCTCCCGAATGACGCGATCGTCACGCACCATCACAACATCTGTTCCCAGTTGCGTGAGTCGCCCGTCTGAGTCCAAGATGCCTTTCTCAAGCAGCAGATCGATGGAGTCGGGATCAACGCCACCGTCTTTCTTCTCAAGGTCAACTCTGGCGATTTGCTGAATTGCCTGATAGCCCAGATCTTTGATACTGGCATTGGCCGCCAGCATGCGCTCATCCGGCATTGAAATCGTGTCTTTGCCAACCAGATCAATCCCGGCCACAAGATTATTCGTCAACACATCCAGCGTTCGTTGATCGGCACGAAGAATGGTCGTGCCCACAGGCGCAACCGTCAGATTGTTTGCCGGATCGCCCGTGATGCCCGCGTCGATACTTGGAATGCGGACGTGTTCAAGCCCTTGGGATACTTGTTTTCCTTTCATCCAGGCCCGCAACACTTCGGGTTCAGTGTTTTGTAACGGGTAGCCCAAGTTGCCGGAGATTTCCGCTGCACGGACTTTGAACGCGGTGTCGCCGGTCAGCAGCAGGCCTTTGTCCACGTCGAATTTCTTGGCGGCAATCTTGAGCGCCGCTTCAATGTCCCGATCATCGGTTTTGCGAACATCCAGGCGGTCACCCACGTCACGCAGTGCCACCGTCAGGCCGCGCGTGTACTCCATGACACCGTCCTTGCCCTCGCGCGCATGCAAATCAGCCAGGACAATGTTGGGTGCAGCTTGTTTGGTGAAGCCTTCCAGGCCGGAATCTGGCGCTTTTTCGGCTTCCTCAATCAGACTGTCATAAATGGGATCATCGAGTTGTTCAAGCTTGGACTCTTTCAAGAAATCGAGCCAGCTTTGTGGTTTGGCCAACGTGCCATCCAGTTCACGCGCGGCCTTGTCTTTTTCTGCGTAGTAACCTTCGGTGAGTTTGGCAAGCTCAATGGCCACGGATGCCGCAATGGATTGCTCAGAGGCATTGAGCCCCTTCAGTCTGGCGTGCAGCTCGCCGCGAGTGGCTTCCATGCTGGACTGCAACTGCAGCCATTTTTCACGGTATTCCTGTTCGTGCTGATCAATGCCGGCATTGCGAATGTCCCGATCGGGTGCCGTTTTGGCCTCAAAGACCTCAAGCAGTGCAATACGTTTTTGTTGCTCACCAGTCAAATTTTCCACGGGTGCCTCTTGGAAGCAAAATCATTGACCACCGGACTCGGGTGGGGTGCAACTGATGAATGGAATGGTCAGAGCCTCTCCCCAGCGGCCATCATTGGCTGACTTTTGGATGAGCGCATTACGAAAGGCAGTGTCATCTTCATAGACGGCACGCCACTTG
>DAOQRI010000080.1:0-8704 GCA_035355475.1 Rhodoferax sp.
TACCAGATTGAATGGCACGAAGATGTTGCCACCGACTTTTTAACCATGCAGGCCGATCTGGATCCGAAGGACCCACTATTAGAGAGAGATGCCTTGGGTCGGGAAGTTGAGCTTACCTGGCTGGGAGAAACCAAGCGCTTCAAGTCGTTCGAACTACCGATTCAGTTGGGAAGAGTCCGCGATGCGGATTTCGTCATCAGTGATCCTCGTGTCTCGAGGATCCACGCGCGCTTGGAGTGGCGCAATGGGAGCGTTGTGTTCGTTGACGCCAGCAGCTATGGCAGCTGGATTCGTTTTACGGGAACCACCGGTTCGGATGTATTGCTGCGCCGCGAAGAGTGCGTGCTGCATGGAAAGGGAGAACTGGCATTGGGAGCGTCTTTTTCCGACGCTAGTGTTCCCACAGTCTCGTTCACCATCATTTAGATTGTGGGTATCGAACCTGTCGATGGGAATTTAACTTAACATAATATACATCGTATGAAGTAAATATTGTTCTGACTACTACCAAGCACCCGGCTTCTTTTTTCCACGCACAGCGGCCGCAATTAAACGCACGATGTCATCCCGCTGGACCTGCATTGCAAAATCTATGGCGGTCAATTGAAGGTCGTTCTTGATTGAAGGATCTGCACCAGCTTCCAGCAATTGCTTCACCACATCGAAGGTACCGTATTTAGATGCCAACATCAGCGGTGTGCTGCCGTTAGGAGAAGACGCATCAATGTACGCGTGGTTGTCAAGCAGCAGTTCCACAATTTTACCGTGGCCACTTGTGGCAGCGTAATGCAGCGGCGTCCAGCCTGGCTTGTTTACATCGGCGTCATGCGCGATCAGCTGCTTGCAGACTTCCGTATAACCGCGCAATGCTGCAAGCATCAGCGGGCTCTCGTCTTTCACCGTACGAAACTCGACTTGGATCGTCGGACTTTCTAACAAGGCAGCCACGACCTTCAATGCAGGCTCGCGCAGAGCCAAAATCAGTGCTGGTTCACCATTTGGTGACAGTGTGTTGGGGTCAAACCCACGCTTCAGCAGGGTACGGATAGTAATGTCACTGTCTGATCGGATGGCACCAAAGAATTCTTCATAAGACCCAGCAACCGCAAAAGAATGTGCAATAAAAACAGATAGATACAAGAAATATCTAAAGTTAATTATCATGAAATAACACCCCGGAAAAGTCTTGAAAAATTCTCACTGGTCAAGGTGCCAATCTCCTCTGTACTGCGTGAGCGCAAGCTAGCCAACAGCTTTGCCACATGTGGCACGTAGGAAGGATTGTTGGTTTTGCCCCGGTGTGGCACTGGCGCCAAATAGGGGCTGTCGGTCTCAATTAGCAGCCGGTCCAGCGGAACCCAGGACGCGACATCCCGAAGGTCCTGCGCCGTCTTGAACGTCAATATCCCGGAAAAGGATATGTAAAAACCCATGTCCAGAGCCTGGCGCGCGACGTCTTCACTGTCGGTAAAACAATGAAAGACTCCGCCTGCAGACCCCGGCGAGCCGTCCTCGCCCTCTTCGCGCAGGATGGCCAACGTATCGACGGAAGCGCTGCGCGTGTGAATCACCAGCGGCTTTTGCAATTGACGGGCCGCGCGGATGTGGGTTCGAAATCTCTCGCGCTGCCAATGCATATCCGCATGGCTGCGTTCGCCGATGCGGTAGTAGTCCAGGCCCGTTTCACCAACAGCCACTACCCGCGGCAAACGACCTCGCTGGAGCAAGTCGTCTATGGTTGGCTCGGTAACGCCCTCGTTGTCAGGATGGACTCCCACGGTGGCCCAAAAGTTGTCGTAGGTTGTGGCCAAGTTGTGCACATCAGAAAACTCTTCCAGGGTTGTGCAAATGCAAAGTGCACGGCCTACTTGAGCTTGCGCCATTGCCTGCCGAATTTGTGGAAGTGATGCAACCAGTTCGGGAAAAGTCAGATGGCAATGGGAGTCTGTGAACATCAAAAAACGCCAAAGTAAGGCGCAGGCAACCACCGCCCTACGCGTCAAAAAAACTCAGATGGTTTGGGTAGGGCGGTCGGAGGCCATATGGGCCCCCAGAATCTCTTCAATTTTGAGTTTGAGCGCCCGTGATTTCTCGTCTTTGGGAAAGGTGATACCTACGCCCTGGGTTCGTCCACCCGCAGCCTTCGCCGGTGTAACCCATGCTACCTTTCCAGCAACAGGATACCGCTGCATATCTTCTGGCAACGATAGCAGGACATAGACGTCGTCACCCAACCCGTACTCCCGCGCGGTGGGAATAAATACCCCGCCCTCTGCGAACAATGGAATATAAGCCGCATAGAGGGCGGCCTTCTCCTTGATCGACAGCTGGATAACGCTGGGTCTGGGTGGGGTGGTGGTTGGCGTTGTGCTCATCGTTTACCTGCTCAGTGACGCGAGTTTAGAGCCGATTGTGCCTGGCCCACAAGTGCTTCCAGCATCAAGCCGCCGTTAAAAGGGTGGTCCATGGTCCGCATGGAGCGGGATAGTGCACGGCTCCAATCGCTCAACGCAGAAAATTGAGCTCCCATATACAAGTCTTCCCGTGAAAAAAAACGGGGTGCCGCACCCATTTGGCTCACCATCAAGTCATTGCACAGTTTGTGAAGTGCGTCTATGGTTTGCGGAATGGTCCAATCTTTGAAATAGCCAACATCGCCCTTGGCGACTGCCTTGGGCAGTTGCGCCCAGGCATTGGGCTCTCTGCCGGACGCTACATAGGACATGGCCTCATCAGGACGGCCACCCATGGCCATGAGCAGGCGCTGTGCCAAACCCGCTTCCAGTCCTTGCGCCTGGAGCCATTCCCGGCTGCTCTGGTTGCTGGGCCACAGCATGGAATGGCCCAGGCAGCGGCTGCGGATAGTGGGAAGCAACTGGTGCGCTGACTCGCTGGCTAATACAAATTTCACATCTCCGGGTGGTTCTTCCAGAGTCTTCAGTAGTGCATTGGCAGTGATGGTGTTCATCTGCTCGGCCGGGTAGACCAGAACGACTTTACCCCGCCCCCGCGCACTGGTGCGTTGCGAAAACTCGACCGCTTCGCGCATGGCATCAACCCGGATTTCCTTGCTCGCTTTGCGTTTCTTGTCGTCAATCTCGGACTGTGCTTTTTCGCTCAACGGCCAACCCAATGCCATCAAAGTGGTCTCGGGCATCAGTACGCACAAATCGGCATGGGTATGCACGTCAATGGCATGGCAGCTGCCGCACACACCACAGGCACCCGCCTCAGTAGGCTGCTCGCATAGCCAGGCCCGTGCCAAAGCCAGCGCCAGCGCATATTGACCCAACCCCGACGGACCATGGAGCAACCAGGCGTGGCCACGCTGCGCTAGCAACTGCCTGGCCTGTAGCGCGATCCAGGGCTGTTGCAAGGTTGGACTGCTTTCATGGGTCACGGCAACATTCCCTTGGCGTGGACCGCCCTTCCCACTTCCGCCCAGACGGCAGATACGTCCTGGTCGGCGTTGATTTGCGCGAACCGTCCAGGACTGGCCGCCATTCGGTCCGCGTACCCTCTTGCCACTCTCTCAAAAAATGCCAGTGGTTGAGACTCAAACTTGTCAGGCGCGCGTGCGCCCGATAGCCGCTGGGCCCCAACCGCAGGGGGCAAGTCAAACCATATGGTGAGATCGGGCTGAAGCCCCCCTTCCTGCACCCAATGCTCCAGTGTGGCCAATATTTCACGGTCGAAACCGCGACCTGCGCCTTGGTACGCGAAAGAAGCATCTGTGAACCGGTCGCACAACAGCACTTCGCCACGCGCCAGAGCCGGCCGGATAACCTGGGCAATGTGGTCGCGCCGAGCCGCAAACACCAGCAAAGCCTCGGTCATGGCGTCCATCGTGTCGTTGAGCACCAGATTGCGCAATTGCTCGGCCAGCGGTGTTCCGCCAGGCTCACGCGTCAGCGTAACGACCCGTCCATGTTCACGAAAGGCCTCAGCCAAACGGTCGATATGCGTCGACTTTCCAGCGCCGTCAATGCCTTCGAAAGTAATAAAAAGTCCGTTCATTGCCTCAACCGTTTCATCATTGCCCGCGCTGGAATTTGTTCACCGCCCTATTGTGCTCGTCCAGCGTGTTGCTGAATTGGCTGCTGCCATCGCCGCGCGCCACAAAGTAGAGGGCCTTTGACGTCGCGGGCTGCACGGCCGCAAGCAAAGAGGCCTTTCCAGGCATGGAGATCGGTGTTGGTGGCAAGCCTGCTCGGGTATAGGTGTTCCATGGCGTATCCGTTTGCAGGTCCCTCTTGCGCAGGTTGCCATCAAATGCAGCTCCCATTCCATAGATGACAGTCGGATCGGTTTGCAGTCGCATGCCAATACGCAATCGGTTGCTGAAGACGGCCGCAATGTGCGTGCGGTCCTTGGGCGAACCCGTTTCCTTTTCCACGATGCTGGCCAAAACCAGCGCATCTTGGGGTGATGCCAGAGGCGAGTTGGGATCGCGCACTTCCCAAGCCGCAGCCAGGTGCTTGTCCATGGCCCGCATAGCCCGCCGCATCACCGCCAGATCACTGGAGCCCTTGCTGTATGTGTAGGTGTCGGGGAAGAACTGCCCCTCAATCGGGCTTCCGGGCTTGCCCAGTTGTGCCATGAGATCCGCCGCACCCAAGGCCCTGGAGTCAGGCTTGAGTTGCTCCGCCCGCCCCAAAGCATCCTGAACCTGGCGGAATGTCCAACCTTCTACCAAGGTGACACTGCGCAGCGACTCTTCTCCACGCACGAGTTTTTGCAACAGACTACGCGGCGTTGTCTGCGGATCCAGTTCATAGCTTCCTGCCTTGATCTGCCGGGCCACGCCAGACAGCCGGAACCATCCGTAAAGCAAATTTGGGTTCACGGCAACTCCCGCGTCCTGTACCGCAGAGGCAATCTCGCGCCCGCTCATCCCTGGTTCAATCGACAGATCGACCGTCGGTGTCAGCAGGGTCAAGGGCTGTGCAAGCCACCAATAGGCGGCACCGGCAGTCCCGAGCAGCAAGGCCAATACAACAGCAAAAAACAAACGCACAGCCTTACAACCCTCGTGAAATAGTGGGAGGAATCATAATTCAGCGCATGAACACGACGACAACCCCATTTCCCGCTGGCGCCACGCAAACTTCTGTGCTGAACGGCGTGGCACTTCTGACCCATTTGGGCATCATCAAGGTCGAAGGCGACGACGCGGCAAAATTCATCCACGGCCAACTGACCCAGGATTTCTCGCTGCTGGACCTGCACACCAGTCGGCTGGCTGCTTTTTGTTCGCCAAAGGGACGCATGCTGGCCAGTTTCATTGGCTTCAAACGCAGCAATTCAGAAATCTGGCTGATTTGCAGCCGCGACATCCTGGAGCCCACCCTGAAGCGCCTGTCTATGTTTGTCATGCGTGCCAAGGCACGCCTGACTGACGTAACCAGTGATTATTCGATTTATGGCCTGGCCGGAAGCGCTGCCAAATCGATAGCTGGTGACGCTTATTTGACGAGGTCCAAGATCGATTTTGACCCTTGTATTTTGGTGAATTTGCCAGAGACTGAGTCCATTCAACGCCAGATGTGGATTACACCTCAGGCTGAGCCGCGGCCCGCTGGAGCCAATCTGGACCTGCCGGTCTGGCTATGGAGCGAGGTACGCAGTGGTATAGCCACCCTCAGCGCGCCGGTAGTCGATGCATTTGTGCCGCAAATGCTCAATTACGAATCGGTCGGTGGTGTCAACTTCAAGAAAGGCTGCTACCCCGGACAGGAAGTAGTAGCACGCAGTCAATTTAGGGGAACGCTCAAGCGCCGTGCGTTTGTTGCCCATTCAGACAGCGATATGGCCGCTGGCGTTGAAATTTTTTCTGCCAGCGACGACAGCCAACCCGTTGCCACCGTGGTGCAAGCCGCGCCAGCGCCTGGCGGTGGGTTTGATGCCATCATTTCCGGTCAGTTGGCGGCGGTAGAAGCAGGTGGTTTGTACCTGGGTGCCAGTACCGGGCCGAGCCTGCACATTCTGCCGCTACCCTACCCTTTGCTGGACGATATCTGAGGTCAGAGCCGATACCAGCGCAGAATTGAAGCGAATTTGTGTCCGCGGTTGAATCGGGACCCATAATTGAGCCAAAATCCGACCATATGATCTCAAGGGATTGGTACCGACGATGACTAAACCAATAAGCAAAGAAGAAGCATTTGCCCGCCTGGGTTCCATCACCCGTGAAATGCACGAGGCTTTTGCCGTGTTGGGTGGCGGCACAGACTTGCACCATGTGGTTGAGGAGTTTCCGAACGCCCGTGAGCGTTTGACCCACGTCGGCATGATGACCGAAAAGGCCGCCAACACCGTGCTCAACTTGGTAGACGCCGCAAAACCCGAGTGTGATGACCTGTCCAAACGCGGCGAGGAACTGGGTCAATCGCTGGCGCGCATGGCAGCGTCGAGCGATTTGACGGTCGAGCGCGCGCGCGCATTGATGGGTGTGTGTGGAAAATTTGCCGAACGCACGGCTGCATTTGCCGACAAACAGGGCTCTATCCTCAGCGACATCATGATGGCGCAGGATTTTCAGGATCTCTCGGGTCAGGTTATCAAGAAGGTGATCGACATCATCAACCGTACCGAGTTGCAACTGGTTCAACTGCTGATCGACAGTGCGCCCAATCCAGACAAGGCCGCTGCCGCTGAGTTCACTGGCGAAACCCACCAATTGCAAGGCCCGCAAGCCGCAGAAACTGCGCTGGCCCAAGGAGATGTGGACGACCTGTTGGCCTCGCTGGGCTTCTAACGACGATTCCCCGCGCTGAAAGCATGCTTCAGCGCCCGTGCAGCATCTGCATGAGCCCTCAATGCTTCGGGTATGGCACGCCCCATCTTGATGAATTCGTGCACCACACCGCGGTAGATGTCCAGGTCCACCGTCACGCCTGCCATGCGCAGACGGTCCGCGTACTCCACGCCCTCATCCACGAGCGGGTCGCACTCGGCCAGGCCTAGCCAGGCTGGCGCTACGCCCGCCAGATCCACCGGATGTCCAGAGTTATCCAATCCGTCCAGTGGCGCAAAACGCCAGTCGTCCCTATCGGCCGGGGTACGGATGTAGTGGTTGAAGAAATAGGCGATATGCGGCTCTTCCAGTACAAAGCCTTTGGCATATTTGCGGTGCGAGTCTGCGCTCTGGTGGGCAGCGGTACCCGGGTAAAACAGCAATTGCAGGGCGAGTGCAACGCCCGCGTCACGGGCCAGAATGGCACACACCGCAGCCAGCGTTCCCCCTGCGCTGTCGCCACCGACGGCGATCTTTCGGGTGTCGAGCTGCCGGCCCACACCGCTTGATGCCACCCACTGCACAACATCCCACGCATCGTCTACTGCGGTAGGAAATTTGCTCTCGGGTGCCAGCCTGTAGTCCACCGACAGCACCGCGCAGTGGGCCAGATGGGCAATCTGGTGGCACAGCACATCATGGGTTTCGATGCTGCCAATGGTGAAACCGCCTCCGTGGAAGTACACCAGCACCGGCAGCGGCTCGTGAGCTGGAGCAACCAGCCGCACTGGTATGGCGTAGCCATCCTGCGCGCACACAGTGAAATCCTCGACTCTGGCCATCGCATGCGCGGGCAACTCCAGCACACCCGCCCCCGCTGCATAGGCCTGTCGGGCCTGTACCGGGGTCAAAGCATGCAAGGGCACTTGGCCTCTACGGGCCATGCGATCCAGAATGCCATGCATCATCGGCGTCAACAGGGACTTGGTGTTACGGTGGTGACTCATCGGGGCAGTCGTTCTCTGTAAAGTGGGGTTTTTCGATACTACACGGTAGGACGCCATGTCATTGATCTACTACATCACCCAGGTTCAGTTCGATTTTGGTGCCGTCAGCCTGCTTCAGCAGGAGTGTGCGCGGGTGGGCATCACCCGCCCCCTGATCGTGACGGACGCAGGCGTCAAGGCGGCGGGCGTGCTGCAAAAGGCGCTCGACGCCCTGCCCGGCCTGCCAGTGGCCGTGTTTGACCAGACACCGTCGAACCCGACCGAAGCCGCCGTGCGCGCGGCGGTTGCCGTCTACGCGGCCAACCGGTGCGACGGGTTGATTGCTGTGGGGGGAGGCTCAGCCATCGATTGCGCCAAGGGCGTTGCGATCGCTGCCACGCATGAAGGGCCTTTGACCCATTACGCCACCATAGAAGGCGGCTCGCCCCGCATCACCGACAGGGTGTCACCCATCATTGCCGTTCCCACCACCAGCGGCACGGGGAGTGAAGTCGCGCGCGGAGCCATCATCATTGTGGACGACCACCGCAAGTTGGGTTTTCACTCCTGGTTTTTGGTGCCCAAGACGGCCATTTGCGACCCCGAACTCACCTTTGGCTTGCCACCCAAATTGACCGCCGCCACCGGCATGGACGCCATTGCCCACTGCATGGAAACCTTCATGGCCCCTGCCTTCAATCCGCCCGCTGACGGCATCGCACTGGACGGCCTGCAGCGTGGCTGGGCCAGCATTGCCCGGGCAACCGAAGACGGGAGTGACCGGCAAGCCCGCCTGAACATGATGAGCGCCTCCATGCAAGGAGCCATGGCCTTTCAAAAGGGGCTCGGTTGCGTGCATTCTCTCAGCCATAGCCTGGGCGGAGTGGACCCACGCTTGCACCACGGCACACTCAACGCCATGTTCCTGCCCGCCGTGATTGCCTTCAACGCCACGGCGGACTCCATGGTGAAAGAGAACCGC
>DAOQRI010000081.1:0-8661 GCA_035355475.1 Rhodoferax sp.
AACTTCAAAAAATTCATCCAGATTGGAAGAGACGATGCACAGGTAACGCAGACGCTCGAGCAAGGGAACGTCATCGCGCACCGCCCAGTCCAGTACGCGCTCGTTGAAGGCCAAAATGCTGTTGTCCCGATCCAGCAGATCAGGTGCGCTCAGTGGCGTTTGCAATTTGGGATTGCGGAGAAATGACAACATACGCACGCCTTGACTATGACACAACAGTGAAGAATTGTTTACGAATTTGGTGACAGTTGTGTGACAGTCCCGTGAAGCAAGGGTGAGGCATCCAGCAGACTCCCGCTGCATGCTGGCGCCAGATGGCTCACAAACAACTGCGAGGCGTGTCCCCATCCAAATGTCTGGGCGCGCTGCCGGGCCACATGCCGGGGTACCGCCAGCGCCGCATACCAGGCGCGAGCCAGGTCGTCGTCCAGCGCGCCACCCACCGGTGGTGTCCCCACTACTTCCAGCGGTCCTTCTACCGGGTAGGCCGCCACGGGCGTGCCAGTTGCCATGGCTTCCAGCATGACCAGCCCGAAGGTTTCGGACCGACTGGGCATCACAAAAACATCGGCCGCTGCATACACCTGGGCCAGCACCCCCCGGGGCAACACGCCCAGCCAGCGCACATGCGGATAGCGTTCGCGCAAGCCTGCTTCCAGCGGGCCCACACCACACACGATTTTGGTTCCCGGTATATCGAGTTTGAGGAAGGCATCGATATTCTTCTCGTACGACACGCGACCGACAAACAGCGATACCGGGCGCGCCAGATGGCCCAGATCTGCATAAACATGCGGCACCTCGTGGTAGCGAAACAGGTGCATATCCACACCATGAGTCCAGTTGCGCAAATTGCGAAAGCCACGCGCCTGCAGCATGTTCAGAACGCTGGGCGTTGGCACCAACACGCCTGCAGAGTGCCGGTGAAAGTGCCTGAAAAGCGCGTAGCCCATCCACAAGGGAACCTTGAGTGCGGCCTTCAGCACCTCGGGAAAGCGCGTGTGATAGGCCGTCGTATAGGCCAGCCGGCGCTTTCTGCAGTAGCTACGCGCAGCCCATCCCAAGGGTCCTTCGGTGGCCAGGTGAATGGCATCGGGTGCCAATGCATCCAGGCGGCGCGCCAGATCTTTACCGGGGCGCACCGCCAGATCAATACCGGCATAGCCCGGGCAAGGCCGTGTGTCAAACAGTTCCGGGTGAATGACCTCGACCTGGTGGCCTTGCGTCTGCATCTCGCGCACCAGTTCCACCAGTGTGGTGACCACCCCATTGATTTGGGGTTGCCAGGCATCGGTAACCAGGGCCAGCTTCATGCCAAGACGCCTTGTGGTGCGTGAACCAGCGTGGTGGCGGTCTGTTCATCATTCCAGTAGACCAGTTCCAGGCGTCCATCATGGTGCTCAACCAGCGCGCTGCGGCTTTCAACCCAGTCGCCATCGTTGCAATAGAGCGTGCCCTGGATGTCGCGCATTTCGGCGCGGTGAATGTGGCCACACACCACACCGTCATGCCCATGCGCGCGTGCAGCTTGCGCCACCGCCACCTCAAAGTCAGTCACATAGTTGAGTGCTGACTTGACTTTGTGTTTGAGGTAGGCTGACAGGGACCAATACGGCAGCCCCATGCGCGCACGCAAGGTATTGAGGTAGCGGTTGAGCTTGAGGGTGAACTCATACAGGTTGTCGCCCAAAAAGGCCAGCCATTTGGCACACTGGATCACGCCATCAAAGTAGTCTCCGTGGGTGACCCACAGGCGCCGACCGTCGGCCGTGGTGTGGACCGCATCGTCGCGCACTTCAATGCCGCCAAACTCGTGGCCCAGAAAGCCCCGTGCGAATTCATCATGGTTACCGGGAATGAACACCACCTTGCAGCCCTTGCGCGCACGGCGCAACAGTTTTTGCACCACATCATTATGGGACTGCGGCCAGTACCAGCGCCGGCGTAATTGCCAGCCGTCAACAATGTCACCCACCAGATACAGGTGCTCACTGGAATGCGCCTTGAGAAATCCCAGCAGTGCCTGCGCCTGGCAGCCCGCTGTGCCCAGGTGAATGTCGGAGATAAAGATAGCCCGGTAACGGCCCCCGCGATGGTCGTCTTCGTCATCGTGGGCGCCGTCACCAGCGGGTTGGGCACCGTCCAGCATGCCCCGCATCAGCGGAGCAAAGGCGTCGGGGCCGGCACGCATCAGGCCCCCAGAAAGTGTTTGCGGTAGCGCGACGGCAGATCGGCGATGCGCATCATCATCGGCAGGTCTGCCGAGTTGAAATCCGGGTCCCATGCGGGTGGCCCCAGCACCTTGGCGCCCAAGCGCAGGTAGCCCTTGATCAGCGCGGGCGGCTCCACTTCCAGCGATGCGTCCAGCTGCTCAACCGGCAGCGGCAGGCGGGGACGCACGTGGTATTCAATCGGCGCCAGATGGGTGGCCTGCACCTGACGCCAGATGCTCGCTGCCATGTCTCCACTGGCCACTCCGTTGTGCAGCATGGGTATGCTGGCGCAACCAATCATGGTGTCGAGCTGGTTGCGCACCATGAAGGCGCCCAATGCCCCCCACAAAGCCATGATCACACCGCCGTGGCGGTGGTCCTTGTGCACGCAGCTGCGTCCCAGTTCCACCATGCGGTCGCGCAGGCTGCGCAGGCGTGTCAGGTCAAACTCGGTGTCGCTATACGTGCTGCCCACACGCTGGGCTTGCACGGGGGTCAGCACGCGGTAGGTGCCAATGACCTGGCCACTGTGATCGTCGATCACCAGCAGGTGCTCGCAAAAGTTGTCAAACAGGTCGATGTCGTGACCCGGTATCGGTGTAGACAGCCGCGCACCCATTTCACCGGCAAACACTTCGTAGCGCAGGCGCTGTGCGGCCCGCACTTCGTCCTGGTGCTGGGCCCAGGTCACCCGAATCGCCGGACGTTCATGTGCCACAGTCTGGATGGCCGGCGGCTGAACCTTGCCAAAGGTCGCTGCCGTATCGTGAACAGTTGCCAAAGTAGATGGCAGCGATGTGGTGAATGCTTGGGTTGCGGTCATGGTCAGGCTCCCTGCTGGGCGGAAAATTTCAGCTCGCCCTTGCTGGGCGCCAGGGCGTCCAGCCAGGGCTGCGTACCAGCCCTGAACCGCAAGCCGCCGGGGCTATTGGCCAGTGCGCTCGCCGTGCAACGCAGAATGCGCAAACATTGCTGCTCCAGATCGTGCGTCAGGCGGTGCGGCACAGCCATGTGGGCTGCGCCGGATGGTTGGTTGATGTGCATTTGCATTCCCATGTGGTGCTCCGTTGTGCTCGTTATGGCGCAATTCTGAAAGAGCCACATGACGCCCGTGCGTCAAACAGGTGGCAGTTTTATGACACCCGCTTCGGTGGGAAAACCACACTAGACTGGCCTACTTAACTTGAAAGCACTAGGGTTAACCCTAATATGTTCCAATCTAATCTGTTTCACAAAGGATTTGCCATGCAAACCGTATTGACACCTGTGGCCTTGAAGTCCGCACCTGTGCGAACCGCGATCGAGACCCGTGCCTCTGCAGATGTGGCCAAGCACGTATCTGAAGCAACCGGCTTGGCCATGGATATGCTGGGCTTGCCATTTGACATGGCGCGTGCCCAGTACGCACGGGCCGTGCAGGTCGGACTGATCGAGCGCTCCATGCTCGCATCGCGCGACTTTTCCCGGGCCCTCTGTGCCATGGAGCAACTCACGCTTGGACCCTGGGCGCGCCACGTCTAGGAATTGCCGCTGGAAACAAGCGCCTTCCCATTTCCTGAGATGCTGTGGGCCGAGTGTGAAACTCCGTACTTTGAAAGCTAACGGATTACTAATCCAATTGGTTTCGAGTTATTCAGACCATGCCCAGGTGGACGCTATGATGACCAACTCCACCATTTCACGATGTAGACGCGACCTGGACGATATTCGCGCGCTATTGAAAATACACCTCGCTACGCTCGACGTGGGTGAGGTGCGTGAATATTTTTCCCTATTCAACAAGGCGGAACTCCTGAATGAACTTCTCGGCCAGGCCCAATGATCAGATTGAGACGGCGCTGAACCCTGCAGGAGCATCGGTCGTGCTGGTGCGCGAAGCGGGGGTGCCCTTTCAGCCGTCGCTTGGCAAAGATTCCGGAGTCGACCCTTTCGCCGAGTGGTTGAGCCTGATGGAGGTCGTGCAAATGCTGTGCCCTGTGTGGCCCGTGCGCGACTTGCCCATGCAGGGCGACTGCTGGCGGCTGTTAAGGCGCCTGATTGATTTTCGAGGGTAAAATTGAGCTGTAGCCCCCGTAGAATATACACAGTTAGCTATCAGTGTTATAGCAATTGTATTTTAACAAGGCCTCCACATGACCATCACCACCCAGTCGGCTGAGCCGTTCAGGGAGATTGAACTCAAGCTGGCCTTGCCCTGCGTGGACCCACACGCGCTGGAGGCGATGCTGTCGCGTTTGCCCCTGCTGGCGCGCCGCCGAGCGACCCGCGAACAGTTGCACAACACCTACTTTGACACCGCCGAAGACACATTGAACCAGCAACGCGTAGCTTTGCGCATTCGCCGGGTAGGAAGCAACGACCGACCCGTGTGGCTGCAAACGCTAAAAATGGGAGGCAACGGTGAATCGGCCCTGAGCCAACGTGGCGAGTGGGAGACCACAGTGTCCAGCGCAGCACTGGAACCTGCCGCGCTGGCGCGAACCCCCTGGCCACAGCTGGACCCCAACGGCGCACTGTTTGCGGCACTCGCACCGCGCTTCACCACCGATTTCACCCGCACCCGCTGGACGGTTCGCAACCGCGACAACGCCAGTGTGGTTGAAGTGGCGCTGGACATCGGCCAGATTGTGGCCGCAGGGCACAGCGCGCCGATTTGTGAATTGGAGCTTGAACTCAAGGCGGGCAATCCCATCGCCCTGTTTGACATAGCCCGACAGTTTGCCCGTACGGTCGCTGTCATGCCGCTGGGGGCCAGCAAGTCGCAACGCGGCTTTGCCTTGGCAGGTGGCACATGGGACCAGCCCTCGCGGGCGCGCCCTCCTGCCCTGTCTCCTGAATGGCCTGTGCCCGATACCGCCCGCCGGGTGATGCAGGAAATGGTTCACCACTTCACCGCCAACCTGCACAGCCTGCTCACCTCAGACGAACCAGAAATGGTGCACCAAGCCCGGGTTGCATGGCGTCGCCTGAAGACCGCACTCGCGCTGTTCAAGAAAACTCCGCTGGTACAGGGAGCGCCGGACCTGCGCGCGCTTAAACCGTTGCTCAACGGATTAGGCAAGCTGCGTGACCTGGAAGTGGCCAACCTGCAAACCCTTCCCATGCTGGCCAACGCCTATGTAGCCGGCAGTCCCAAGCGAAAGGCCCATTGGCTGGCGCTGCAAGAGGCATTGGCTTTGGCGGCCCAGGCGCAACACCAGCGGGTGCGCCAGACACTGATGGACCCGGCCACCGGCGTTGCACTATTGGCTCTCACAGAATGGCTGGAGCTGACGGGAGACCGTGCAGCACCCGACGACCATTCAGGTACCCACCCAGAAACCCTTCGCGCCTGGGCACGGTTGCGCATAGAGCGATTGCACGCGCAGCTAACAGCCACACTGAGAAAATCACAAACGTCCAAGCGCCAGCACCGCACCCGCATCATTGCCAAGCGCTTGCGCTATGGCGTGGAAGCCTTGCGGGTGGTGTTGCCCAAACGTCGAGCGCAGCAGTGGCACCGGCAGGCTTCACACCTACAAAATGCCATGGGTGCTGAGCGGGACTTGCAACAGGCCCTGCGCTTGGCAAAGCGCCTGAAAGCCCACGCAACGTTACAAGCTTTCTTGCGTGCCGTGGCCCTGGGGCGCAACCACGCGCGCTAGGCAGGTTTCAGGCGCGCAAGCGCCACGCCTGGAAGCGGGAGCGCTGCAAGGCCAGCAATTCCACAACACCCCAAACCAGGCTGGTCAGCACCGCCAGCTGTCGGATCGTCTTATTCACCGGGGTACTCCATCGCAGCGGGGGTGATGAAGGCACTGACCCGACCGGAAGACAAGCCCAAAGTGACCCAACCGTCATCGAACAAGGCATCAAGTTTTTTCTGCAATCCCAAGAGTTTCCAGAGCATGGTGCACTCCTTATTTCGTCGTTGAATGTGGGCGTAATCTAGCGGTCAAATGTGACGGTTTCGAGTCAATTCGCCATACCCCTGCACGCTGGTGCGACATGCAGCCGCGTGGCGGTTTCGTGGCTATGCTGGTGCCTGGTTGCGCACCGCATCCCTTAGCCAAAGGACCCATGAAACACCTGAGTGAGCTAGAAGCGCTGGAGCGCACCATGGACCTAGGCGGGACGCATCTGGAAGTCAACGTGGTGCACCGGGTGGCGTCGCCCTTAGCCGCTGATCTGCCGGTCTACACGATTGCCATGGGCAACCCCAGCCCGGATGTGCCCGCGATAGGCTTCTTTGGTGGCGTGCATGGCCTGGAGCGCATTGGTGCCGAAGTGGTGATTGCGTTTTTGCACAACCTGGTGATGCGGCTGCAGTGGGATACCACGCTGCACCAGCAACTGCAATCCCTGCGGCTGGTTTTTATGCCCATCGTCAACCCCGGGGGCATGCTGATGGGCACACGGGCCAACCCGCAAGGCGTGGACCTGATGCGCAACGCGCCGGTCGATGCGGTGGACACGGTTCCGTTTTTGGTGGGCGGCCAGCGCATCAGCGCCGGACTGCCGTGGTACCGCGGCAAAGCGGGTACACCCATGGAGGCGGAGAACAGGGCACTTTGCGAACTGGTCGCCAAAGAGCTGCTGAGCCGACGGTTCAGCATGGCACTGGATTGCCACTCCGGCTTTGGCGCCCGGGACCGCATTTGGTTCCCGTACGCACATACCCGCAAACCGATTGCGCATCTGGCAGAAGTCCAGGCGCTGCGCGACGTGTTTCTGCAAACATACAGCCACCATGCTTACGTGTTTGAGCCGCAAAGCCTGCAGTACCTGGCCCACGGAGACATCTGGGACCACCTGTACCTACAGGCATGCGCCGATCCGCAACGGGTATTTTTGCCGCTGACGCTGGAAATGGGCTCATGGCTGTGGATCAAGAAGAACCCGCGCCAGATGTTTTCACTCAAGGGCATCTTCAACCCTCTGATTGAGCACCGCCAGCACCGTGTCTTGCGCCGCCACCTGGCGTTGCTGGACTTCTTGTCCCGCGCCGCTTGCAGCCACACCCGCTGGACGCCAGGGCCGCAAGAACGCGCCAAACTGCACGCCGATGCACTTAAGAACTGGTACGACTAACCCACTCTGGCATATGGCGTCAGGCTTCTATTCCAGCCACTTTTGCATGAACTGTGCTTGCCCCATGGCGGGATCCAACTCGTAGTTTGCAAATCCGACGCGCCGGTACAGGCGTACTGCCCCCGCATTGCCCTGCAGCACCTCCAGCGTGAGCTTGCATGCACCCCGCTCGCGTGCAATGACTTCAGCCAGTGCCAGCATCTTTTCGGCCACGCGCTGCCCCCGGTGGCTGGCGAGCACCGCGACATCGTGCACATTGACCAAGGGCTTGCAGGCAAAGGTGGAGAAGCCCTCGATACAGTTCACCAGCCCGACGGGCGTTTCACCATCAAACGCCAGCACACTGTAGGCTTGGGGACGCTGTGCCAGCGCCGCAACGAGATGGGTTTTGGCGAAGTCACTCAGCGCGTGCGAACCACCCATGGGGTCTTGCGCATAGGCATCGAGCAATGCCACCAGCGCCAAGGCGTGCACCGGGTTGGCGTAATCAACCCGGCAAACGACGACCGAAGCTGAACCGGCCTTGTCTATGTCAGTCATGTTTTCTGTCACGTCCAGGTCGCCTTAAGCCGCCAGGGTGTCTGCGATGCGTTGGGCACAGGTCTGGGCCTGCTCCGCATCGCGCGCTTCCACCATAACGCGCACCACGGGCTCGGTGCCGCTGGCCCGGATCAAGACTCGGCCGTGATCGCCCAACTCGGCCTCCACAGCACGGGTCTCCTGCTCCATGCGCGCGTTGGATTTCCAGTCCTGGCCGGGCTTCAACCGCACATTGATCAGCACTTGCGGAAAGAGCGTGACATCCGCCAGCAATTCGGCCAGGCTGCTGCCACTGCGCACGCAGGCCTGCAGCACCTGCAACGCCGACACAATGCCGTCGCCCGTGGTCTGCTTGTCCAGCGCCAATAGGTGGCCGGAGCCCTCCCCGCCCAGCAGCCAGCCACGCTTTTCCAATTCCTCCAGTACATAACGGTCGCCGACTTTGGCGCGAACCAGTTCAACAGCACGCGCCTTCAAAGCCAGTTCAACCGCCATATTGGTCATCAGCGTGCCCACCACACCCGGAACGGTTTCGCCGGCGCGCTTGCTCTCGGAAGAACCACCGCGCGAGAGGCGCTCTTTGACCATCAGGTACAAAATCTCGTCGCCGTTGAACAGACGCCCATCCGCATCGACCAGTTGCAGGCGGTCAGCGTCCCCGTCCAGCGCCACTCCATAGTGCGCACCATTGGCCTTAACCGCAGAGACCAGGGTTTGTGGGTGGGTGGCACCAACTTCATGGTTGATGTTGAGACCATCGGGCGCACACCCAATGGAGACCACCTCGGCACCCAACTCATGGAACACCTTGGGTGCCACCAGGTAAGCAGCACCATGG
>DAOQRI010000082.1:0-8608 GCA_035355475.1 Rhodoferax sp.
AACCTGCCGCCCCATCACACTTGTCCAGTGTGGATTGGCTGGATGAACAACCACGGCTACGCCGCAAAGACCCCCACCGCACCCTGGCGGGGTGCCATGTCGGTTCCGCGCGAACTATTTCTGCGGGACACACCCGAAGGTGTGCGCATGGGTCAGCGTCCGTGGCCCGGTTTGTCGGCCTTGCGAGGGGAGCCCACGGTTTGCAATGACCTGGTGCTGCACGACGCTGCCCGCACCATCGATACGCCATGGGATGATGCCCGGTCACTGGAACTGGTCTGGGATGTGACACAGACCAGCGCCGTGGAGTGGGGACTACACCTTCGATCCGGTGCTCGCGCCGGACTCATAGTCGGCATCAATCGCCTGACCGGCAACGTGTTTATTGACCGGTCTGACTCTGGGAATACGGTGGACTCAGTCCGATGGAGTGGGCGCCGCGAGGCACCCTTGCCAAGGACCGATGACCCCATGCAACTACGCATCTTGATGGACCGCTGTTCCGTGGAAGTGTTCGCAGGAGAAGGTATGGCCTGCCTGACCGAACTGTTCTTTGCTGATGATGACCATCAGGAGCTTCAGGTTTATGCACGCGGCGGCGCGGTAACGCACAGTGCATTGACGGTCTGGCCATTGCGCGCCAGCATGCAACACGATTGACAGGAATACCCCATGTTTTTGGTTTGCGGTGAGGCGCTCATGGACGTGTTTGCGGCGGGTGAAACCGCCACAGGCATGACGCTGGACGCGCGGGTGGGCGGGTCACCCTTCAATGTGGCCGTGGGTCTGGCCCGCATGGGCCAGCCGGTGTCTCTGCTGTCGTCCATTTCCCGGGGGTTTTTGGGCGACCGCCTGATGCAGGCATTGACCTCGGAAGGTGTGCAAACCGGCACCGTGCAGCGGTCAGACCACCCGACCACCCTGAGTCTCGTCGGTCTGGATGCCAACCAGATTCCGTCGTATGCGTTTTACGGAGATGGCGCTGCGGACCGGCAACTGACCCCACAAGCGCTGTCTGCAATCCCTGCAAGTGTTCGGGTCTTGCACTTCGCTTCCTATGCCACCGTTGTGGAACCCATTGCCTCCACACTGCGCGCTCTGCTTGAACAGCAGCGGACACGCTGTCTGGTGTCGTTCGACCCGAATGTGCGCCTGAATGTCCAGCCTGTCGCGTCGGTGTGGCGGGAACATTTGCAGTGGATGCTGCCACGCTGTCACCTGCTCAAGATCAGCGATGAGGACTTGGGGCTGTTGCTGCCTGGAACAAGTATCGAACGCTTTGCTGCTCAGGCCCTGGCGAAGGGCGTCAAATTGGTGGTTGTGACCCGAGGAACTGAAGGCGCAACGGCATGGACCCAGACAGCAACGGCCCATGTCGCCAGTTTGCCGGTCAGCGTGGTGGACACCGTGGGAGCAGGCGACACGTTTCAGGCCGCCCTGTTGACCTGGCTGGCAGAAAAGGCGCTGCTGGGCGCCAGCGATCTGGACACCCTCACAAATTCTCAGCTCGAATCTGCGCTGGCTTTCTCTACCCGCGCTGCTGCATTGACCTGCTCCCGGCGCGGAGCCGACTTGCCACGGCGCAGCGAGCTGTAAACACGCCTACTGGAGGTTATGGCGCCTGTCAGGAACTGCGCGGTGCGAGATGCGCCAGTGTCCCTGCCACGCTGATACCGGGGGCCTTGCGTCTGGCACCGGTGGAAGCCTGACCGGGCGCGACTTCGTCCAGACCCACTGTAGCCTCGCTGCCCAATGTGGGCACATTGGTGCCACGCTGCAGAGTGACTCCAACCACCAGGATGTCAATCATCAACAGGTGCAGGATGCGGCTGATCATGGGGACCTGGGTTGCAATGTCTTCCACATGGTCCACGATCAGTGCGAGGTCGGACTTGCGTGCCAGCGGCGATTGACTCTCCGTGATCGCAATCACCGTGGCACCACGCTCCTGGGCCTTTTCAGCAACTGCAAGTAACTCAGCAATGCGGCCGCTGCTGCTGATGATCAAAACCACCACTTCAGGGTTCAACAGATTTGCAGCCAATGCCTGCAGACGGGGGTCGGTGTGCGCTACGGCAGAAATCCCAACGCGCAAGAACTTGAATTGCGCATCGTTGGCGACCGCACCATAGTGACCCACTGCATAAATCTCAACCCGCTTGGAGTCAGCAATCAAACGCATGGCACGGTCCATGCTGTCGCGATTCAAATGGTCCCGGGCCTGCAAAATGGCCGATGCGGTGTTACCCAGAACCTTGGCACCGAGTTCCAGCATGGAGTCATTGCCGGTAACTTGGGTGTGGGTGATCGGGACCGTGCCAGTCAAACCCGATGCAAGTCGCAACTTGAAATCCGACAAACCCTCGCAACCCAAAGAACGACAAAAGCGAATCACCGTGGGTTGGCTCACGTCCGCCGCACGCGCAATTTGCGCGATGGGGTCGTTAAGGGCTGACCTGGGTTGGGCCAGCACGTGCTCCGCCACGCGCTGCTCGGCTGGCGAAAGACTGGTGAGCGCTCTGCGAATCTGGCCCAGAATGGCAGATCCATTGGCACTGTCCAGCTCACGCAGCTGCGAAGCCAATATCACCGACGCGCCTATCAAGGTCGCATCAGCAGCTGTGATGACAAAAGTAGGAATTCCCTTCATGTAATCCGCAAACCGCCCCTTGTCTTCAAAGCGCTTGCGAAACGGCGACTGGTCGAAGTACAAACCCAACCTGGGCACAATTCCACCACCGATGTAAATGCCTCCAAAAGCGCCTTGGCTCACAGCAAGATTGGCAGCGGCAGTTCCCAGAATGGCACAGAACACATCAATGGTTTCCCGACATAGCGCATCGCTTCCATCAAGAGCGAGGCGGGTAATCTCCTGCGCCTCTAGATTGCGCGCTGGCAGCCCTGCCCGGTGGGTCAGCGCACGAAAGATGAGTTCGATACCCGAGCCCGATAGCAAGCGCTCGAATGACACGTGAGAATACTGCTGCCAAGCGTACTGAAGAATGGCAACCTCGCGCTCGTCTTGCGGAGAAAAACTCGTGTGACCACCCTCGGTACCCAACGCAATCCAACCATCGCCGGCCGGTATCAAACCAGAGACACCCAATCCGGTACCCGCACCGATAAGCCCCACCACGCTGCGCTGCACCGCAGTGCCTCCTCCAAACTGGCGCATTTGCTGTGCGGATAGACTGGGGACGGCCATCGCCAACGCGGTGAAGTCGTTGACCACTACCAAATTGTCGAGATGCAAACGCCCGCGCATCTGCTCGATCGAGAACTGCCAGTGGTAATTGGTCATCCGAACCAGATCACCCGCTACCGGATTGGCGATGGCCACAGCAGCGTGCCGAATATTGCCCGGGGTCACGCCATGCAAACCTGACAGATAGGCCGTTACGGCTTCATGAAAATCAGAGTAATCTGCGCACCGCAAAGACGCGCTCTGTTCAAACAAATGGGGTGCAATTTCGAGTGCGAACCGCGCAAATGTTCCGCCGATATCAGCAATAAGGCGCGGATGCTCAAAGCGCGTTTCAGACATGTCGGCGTCCCTAGATCATGGATGGTTCAAAGGCGAGAGCTTAACGGTTGCCCAGACTGTCCTTCCGCCCGCTGCGGGTTTAGGGCAGGGTATCGAGTGCGTGGGACGCGCCCGTCAGCGCAGGAGTAGACGCCGTGATAACCCATACCGGCGTCTCTGCCAGCATGTTGCGGTAGCGGCCTTTGTCCTCAAAACATTCCCGAAACAGGGTGTCATCAAAATTCGCACCCAATCGCGGCACGATACCGCCACCAATATAGACACCACCGCGAGAGCCCAAGGTCAGCGCCAGGTTGCCGGCAACGTTGCCAAGAAATTGTGTGAAATATCTGACGGCCAAAACGCATTGGGCGTCAGCCCCGGCAACGGCAGCATCGGTTACTTCTGCGGGCTGCAAATCACGCGTGGGGCAGCCCTGCATGGTGCACACCGCCTGATACAGGTTAACCAAACCCGCGCCGGATAGCACCCGTTCAGCGCTTACATGCTGAAACTTGTTGCGCAGGATTTGGATCAGGTTCGCCTGCGCATCGTCGCTTGCGGACAAGGTCACGTGTCCTCCTTCGCCGGCCAGCGCTGTGAACCGACCATCTGCGTCTGGCACCAGCCCAGAGACCCCCAGGCCCGTGCCCGGCCCCAATAAGGCGACCGTCGAGCCTGACGCGGCACTACCACCACCAACTGCTCGCACATCGGACGGTTTGAGCACCGGAAGGCTCAACGCCAGCGCGGTAAAGTCATTGATGACAAGGCAGCGTTCCAGGGATAGCGCCTTCTGAAAGCCGGCGATGGAAAACTGCCAGCTGTTGTTCGTGAAGCGCACGTCATCGCCGGTGACAGAAGTCGCAACGCCCAAGCCAGCCCAGCGCGGGCCCTGTTTGCCATGGGTAGCCAGGTATTGCTGGGCCGAGTCCTGCAGAGACGCGCTCGCCGAGCACGGCTGCACAGAAATGTTGTCCAGCCCGGATTGCGCAGCCTCTTGCCACGCCCAACGCACGTTCGTGCCACCGATATCACCCAATAACCTCGGATAACCCTGATTCATGCCTGACTTCCTTAACGGTTGCTTATGTACGGCCGGACCTGCTGCCGAACGGCATCAAAAAAAAACCCATCGGGTGAACGATGGGGTCAACCTTTTTGAGAACCGAACCAACCAGCGAACTTCCCATTCGCCTGCAAAAATCGATCAAGGCTTTTCAACTGAACTTCGCTACACAGTATGTAGTTTGATTACAGTCAAATTACAAATATCGACTCATTTTGCTAAAAGCAGTGCCAGTTTAGGGCAAAAACGTTGTGATTGTGGCGAAAATTCGCATCAAACCGCCAAAACCTCTAAAAACTAGGGTTTATGCCTATGTCTGGTTTTTTCTTGTTTTGGTACAAATGGACTGCAGCCGAAGATTGCAAAAATATCGGCAGAGCCTTTGACGCCCCCTCAAAGAATTGCAAACCCACGTGTACCAGGAAAAACATTTATGAAGAACACCCCTTCCCAGCGCGCTGACGCTTCCCACATGCGCAGTTCACTGTTCAAACTAGCTCCCATTGCTGCCGGTTGCGCAGTGTTGATCATGACAACGAGTGGCGCGTACGCACAAGATGCTGCGTTGAACACCGTAACAGTCACAGGTATCCGGGCATCCATTGAAAGCGCAATTGCAGTGAAAAAGGGCACTGATGGCGTTGTAGAGGCAATTTCCGCTGAGGACCTTGGCAAATTGCCTGATGCCAGTATCGCTGACTCGATCGCCAGGTTGCCCGGTGTCGCAGCGCAGCGCAACCTGGATGGCCGTGCCAGCCAGGTAAGCGTCCGCGGCATGCCGCCTGACTTCGCAACAACGCTTCTGAACGGGCGTGAGCAAGTGAATCCTAACGATAGTCGCGGAGCAGAGTTTGACGCTTATCCATCTGAATTGATGAGTGGCGTGGTGCTCTACAAGACGCCAGATGCATCGTTGATGGGACAAGGCATTGCTGGAACCATTGATCTGAAAACGGTTCGACCGCTTTCCGTTGCCGGCCGCAAGGTGAGTGTCGGTGTCAACACACAGCAAAACAGCATTGGCTTGGGACCTACGGGCACTGGCAACAACTTCAGCCTTTCCTATATCGATCAGTTTCTCGATAAGACATTGGGCATTGCCATCGGCTTCGCTCGCACGAGTGGCGATAGTTCAGGCCGCGAAGTGAATAGTTTTGATGGCAATCGCACCTTTGCAGATGGAACCAAGATGGCGCTGGAACACAGCGTTAGCAATCAGACGCGCCTGACCAAGTACACCCGAGATGGCGTCATGGCTGTTGTCGAATTCAAGCCAACGAAAGACTTCACGTCTACACTGGATTTGTTTTCCTCCAAGACCGATCGCCGAACGATTACGAGTCGTGCGGCATTCCCTGATATGGAGCAGGGAACTCTCACCAATGCAGTGCTCGTGGGCGGTGTAGCGGTAGCCGGGACCATTAACGGCGCGAAACATGTGGTCCAGTCAGTTGGCAATCAGCAAGATGATGACAATCAGGCTATCGGATGGAACAACAAGTTCAAACTGAACGATTCGTGGTCTGTGTTGCTCGATCTGTCGAAGTCATCGTCGAAGCGCTCTGAGACCTCACTGGATTCGAACGCCAAAACAGGTACTTTTGGAAATCTGACCTTCGATTCCAGAACGACTATCCCGACTTTCAGTTACAGCCAGAACCTTGCGAACACCGCAACCCTGCGACTTGGTGACTCGCCCTGGGGAATGGGGTGGTTGAAGAAGCCAAAGATTGAGGACACGCTGGACTCTTTGCGTTTAAGTGTCACCTACAGCATGGATAACCCATACTTTTCGGCGCTTACCGTAGGTACCAATGTCGCTGATCGAAAGAAAGTTTTGGCTTGGACCGAAGGCGCCGTTAATTTCGTTGGCGGTGCAAGCTCCGCGCCACTTCCCAGTTCGAAATCGGTAGAGGCAGGCATCCCTGGTATTCCAGTCCTGCAATGGGACCCACTGGGGCTTGTCGGACCGGTTTACACCTACGATGACAAAGGCGGTGAGTCGTGGGCTAAAGCGCGTGCATGGAATGTTACTGAAAAAGTAGTCAATTCGTTTGCCAAGCTTGATATTGACTCAAGCGTTGGCAGTATGCCGGTTCGCGGAAACCTTGGGGTTCAAGTAGTCAAGACCGATCAGACCAGCAATGGTTTCAGTTCGACAACCGTTGCCACATGGGGCAATCCTCCTGATAACAGCAACAAGTATGTCGTTGACCAGTCAGGCAATTTGACCGACACCTACAGCTACACGGACGTGCTGCCAAGCTTGAACTTGGCCATGGATTTGGACAGCAGCCAAGTCGTGCGTCTGGGTATGGCAAGATGCTGGCCAGGCCATCCATGCGTGATCTGCGTGCCAATGCGCAAGTGGAATGCTGGTCGCCAGCGAATGATCCGAGCAACGGACCAACGAGCTGCAGCGGCAATCACAGCGGGAACGGTGGCAACACCAAGCTGGAACCATTCCGTGCAACTTCATTCGACCTGGCCTATGAAAAGTATTTTGGCAAACGGGCATACGTTGGCGTCGCTGCCTTCTACAGAGACCTGCAGACATTCATCTATACAGAAACTTCGAAGAGCAACGTCCTGGCCGAAAAATTCGGGTTGAAGGGTTATCCAACGATCGACTACAGCGGCCCGGTGAACGGCAAAGGCGGAACGATCCGGGGCTATGAATTGACTGCCAACGCTCCCTTTGACTTGCTTACACCGGCATTGGCTGGGTTTGGTGCGTACGTGAATTTCTCAAATACAGACAGCTCGGTCAGCCTGCCCAACAGCACACGCTCCAGTGCCGGCTCTACCAAGATGGAACTGCCTGGCCTGTCCAAGCAAGTCCTGAACATGAGCGTTTATTATGAAATGGATGGTTTCTCTGCGCGGGTTGGACAACGCAGCCGCTCGGACTTCATTGGCGAAGTAACGACCAACGAATACACACGCGAGAACTTCTATATCCGTGGCGAGAAAATTGTTGACGTACAAGTTGGCTATGAGTTCAAGGCTGGCGCTGCAAAGGGACTGTCTCTGAGCTTCCAGATTAACAACGCTACCGATGCTGTGTTCCAGAAATACAGCATCAATGCTGACGGAAGCCAGCAGACCAAGGAATCTGCCCAATACGGTAAAAACTACATGCTTGCCGCCAACTACAAGTTCTAAATTACTTTAGCGTTGGAAATCGAACCCAGTTGCGAAAGCGACTGGGTTTTTTTATGATCAAAGCGCCAGGAGAATCCGTCAGATCAATCTGGTCCTTGCAGAAACAGCGCTTCAACGATGTGCCGTGGCTATACGCCAGTGAAGACGAGTTGTGTGGCCAGGGCGACGAGCACAGGACAAGGGTCTAGGTACTGCCCAAGCGTTTCGCAAGTGTCAGGGGTATGGCAACTTTGCCCAAGGTTTTGCCCGCCCACGTTGTGAGGCTTGCCGGCCAAACTACTTCTTGCCGAAAATTACGGCTGTTCCCCGCTTCAACTTGGGCGCCACCAAAGGCACCGTCAACATGGTGCTGGCCACCGCCATCAACAACAAGGCGGTGAACGTTTCGTGGGTGATGATCTGTTTGTCCAGCAGGATGTTGACAAAGATGATCATGATCAACGCCTTGGTCTGCAACAGCCATCCAATGATGGAGGCTTCGCCCTTGCCCCATTTAAGGATCTTGCCTGCCAGATGAATGCCCACCAGCTTGCCGGAGACCGAGGCCAGCAGCAGCACGGCAGCAGCGGCAAACACCATCACGCCACCCACGTTCCAGTTGGTCCGCAAGCCCGTGCTCAAGAAGAACACCGGCATGATGACCATGAGCACATGGTGGCGCAGCAGGTCCATCTGCTCCTGGTTGAACCAGTGCGCGTCCATCACGGCGCCCGCCAGAAAGGCTCCCACCATGAAGTGCAGGCCCGCCCAATCCGCTGCAAAGCTGCAGGCAGCAAGCCAGATCAGACTGGCGTACCACCGGTCTCGCTCGGCGATACGGACCATCAGGTAGCGAAATGCAGGGTGGCACC
>DAOQRI010000083.1:0-8591 GCA_035355475.1 Rhodoferax sp.
CCCGCGTATGGCCAGGCGGCGGGCGCCACCGTGACACTGGTGGCTGATGTTGCACAGGCCCGTGCGCTGCTGCTGCAAGCCCCTGACACCGCCGCCGCAACCGTCGTGGTGCTGGGCCTGGCCACCACCCAAACCGTGGGTGAACTTGACTTGCCTGCGGTTGCGGGCTTCATTCGCCTGCTTAAACGCACCAGCAACCCCTCTGCAGATTGCCTCACCGTCTACACCCGACCGTTGCTGTACGACGAGTTCGCGACTGCCATTGCGACGGCAAGCGGGCGGCTAAACGCGCAGAACGGGGTCGCCGAGCCCCGCCGCGCCCGCACGCGCGCCACGCTCCCTACGCAGGAACAGGCACTGCGCAACGGCCAGTTGATTCTGCTGGCAGAAGACAACGAAACCAACCGCGATGTATTGCAGCAGCAGCTGAACCTGCTGGGCTACACCTGCGAGGTAGCAGTGGACGGAGCCCAGGCTCTGAACATGTGGCGAGCCGGGCAAGCTCAAGTCCCCCAGCGGTACGGGCTGCTACTAACTGACTGCCACATGCCCAACCTGGATGGTTTCGGCTTGACCGAAGCCATCCGCCAGGCCGAGACCTCTGGCAACCGCTTGCCCATCGTCGCCATCACCGCCAACGCCATGCAGGGTGAAGCGCAGCGCTGCCGCGAGCGCGGCATGGATGACTATGTTTCCAAGCCCTTGCGCATGCAGGATCTGGCTGCGGTGCTTAAAAAATGGCTACCGCTCAAAGACATCACGCTGCCTGCCTGGAGCCCCAACACCCTGATCGACCTGGTGGGCAACAACCCGGCACTGCACCAGCGCCTGCTTGAGAAATTTCTCGTCAACGCAACCGAACAGGCGGCAAGAATCACAGCCGCCGCTGCAGCCAGCGACACAGCCACACTGACCGGTATCGCCCACACGCTCAAGAGTGCCGCCCGCAGCGTGGGTGCCCTGGCGTTGGGCGAGCTTTGCCAGAACCTGGAGACTGCGGGCCACGCTGCAAATGCGCCAGAGTGCAGCGCACTGGCTGCAGGGCTGGATGCAGAGCTGGAAACCGCCAGCGTCGCAATTCGAAGCCATTTAGGTCTCTAGCCCTCGTACTTACTCCACAGACTGCTCTCAAAGTAATAGCGAATGAACACGACGAGCAGACCCGTGACCACCCCCCAAACAGCGATAGCCGGTGTGGGACGCTCGGCATCCACGCAGTGGGTACCGACCTTGGTGTTCCTGCTGGGGCTGGGCGTTGCTGCGGGCACCGCGTACTGGAAGCAAAAGGACATCGACGGCGATGCACAAGCGCAGTTTGAGCGCAGTGTGGAAGCCGTTGCCGAGTACGTCCATGCCCGACTGCGGCTTCCCATTTACGGCTTGCAGGGTGCCAAGGGCCTGTACGCCGCCAGCAAGAGCGTGGAGAGGGCTGAGTTCCGCAGCTACGTTGAATCCCGCGACATGGGTAGCGAGTTTGCCGGCGTGCGCGGCTTTGGCTTTATTCAGCGGGTAGCGCGCCCTGCGCTGGGCGCCTTTCTCAAGGCCGAGCGCGCAGACGGCGCGCCAAACTTTGCACTGCGCCAGCTGGGCGACACGGGCCATGACGACCTTTACATCGTCAAGTTCATCGAACCGGCCGAAGCCAACGCGGGTGCGCAGGGTTTAGACATCGGCTCCGAGTCGACGCGCCGGTCCGCCGCTCAGCGCGCGGTCAATTCGGGCCAGCCCACCATCACCGGCGCCATTGCGCTGGTGCAGAACCAGCGCAAAACCCCCGGCTTGCTGCTGTTCGTGCCGGTATACGCCAACGGCATGCTTCCCGCCACCACGGATCAGCGGCGAGCGGCGCTAATTGGACTGGCCTTTGCACCCCTGGTGATGGACGAATTGCTGGAGGGCATGTCCGCGGTGCGGGCTGGGTTGATCGATTTCGAGCTTTTTGATGGTCCCCTGGCCCGCCCCGATGAGCCACCCGGCACGCTGCTTTTTGACGGGGACCAGCACACCGCCGCACTACCGGTAGAAACCGCAGCCAGTCTGGGTGCGGCAGCGGGGCGTCGATTTTCCGCGGTCAAAACACTGTCTTTTGGCGGGCGGGACCTGGGACTTCGGGTCAACAGCACGACCGGGTTTGAGGCCGGCTTTGACCACACCACGCCCTGGCTGGTGTTTGCAGGCGGCGTGCTGTTGAGCGCCTTGCTGGCCCTGCTTTTGCGCCAGCAGGCTACAGGGCGGCGGCGTGCGGAAGAACGGGCGCTGGAAATGACGGCCGACCTGCGCCAGGCCGAGGCCAGTTCGCGCACCTATCTGGAAGAATTGCAGTTGCAAAAGTATGCGCTGGACCAGCATGCCATCGTCGCCACCGCAGATGTGCAGGGCAGGATCACCTACGTCAACGACAAGTTTTGCGAAATCAGCGGTTACAGCCGTGAGGAACTGCTGGGGCAAGACCACATACTTCTGAATTCCGGCACCCATCCGCATGGTTTTTTCAAGGCCATGTACCGCACCCTCGCCACTGGCAAAACCTGGCGTGACGAAGTCTGCAACCAGGCCAAGGACGGCCAGCTGTACTGGGTGGACACCACCATCGTCCCGCTGATGAACAGCCAGGGCAAGCCAGAGCGCTACCTCAGCATCCGTTCCGACATCACGATGCGAAAGCAGGTGGAACTGGACCTGGTTCAACAGCAGCTCAATCTGGAAAAACGGGTACAACAGAAAACCCGGGCAGCGGTACAAAGCGAGCACCACCTGCGCCTGGTCATCGACACCAGCCTGGACTCGATCGTGGGCATGGATGCCAAAGGCCTGGTAACCGAATGGAGCCGCCAGGCAGAGACCACGTTTGGATGGCGGTTTGACGAGGTCAAGGGCCAGTATTTGCACGATTTCATCATCCCCGAACGCTACCGCGAGGCGCACCAAAAGGGCTTGGCCCACTATTTAGCCACCGGTGACGGGCCGGTGCTGGGCAAGCGCATCGAGATTGTTGCGCTGCGCCGCGACGGCACCGAATTTCCCATCGAACTGGCCATCTCACCCATCGTGACCCCGCAGGGCACCACCTTCAGCGCTTTTATCAGCGATGTCACCCGCCGCAAACAGGAACAGGCCGCGCTGTTGGCGGCCAAGGCCCTGGCCGAAAGTGCCAGCCGAGCCAAGAGTGAATTCCTGGCCAATATGAGCCATGAAATCCGCACGCCCATGAACGGGGTGATCGGCATGGTCGACATCCTGCAGGAGACCCCGCTCCAGCCCGACCAGCACCGCATGCTGGGCACCATTCACCGCTCCTCGCTGGCCTTGCTGCAGATTCTGAACGACATACTGGACTTCTCCAAGATTGAGGCCGGCCGGCTTGACGTGGAAAGCGTGCCTTTGCACCTGCGCGAAGTGGCTGAAGGGGTGGCACAGCTGATCGCGTCACTGCCCGGCACCCGAGCAGAGGTTTCGCTGTTTGTCTCCCACCAGCTGCCCGTTTGGGTCCTTGGTGACCCCAACCGTTTGCGTCAGGTGCTACTCAACCTGCTGGGCAACGCCATCAAGTTCAGCACCCCGCAAGGCGACCACAGCGCCGAGGTACGCCTGAGCGTAACCCCTTGCGTGCTGGCCTGCGGTGCGCCGGGCGTGCGCTTTGACGTGGTGGACAACGGCATAGGCATGAGCCCCGAAGTGGTGGCCAAGTTGTTTCAGCCCTTTACCCAGGCGGACGAAAGCACGGCACGCAAGTTTGGCGGCACCGGACTGGGCCTGTCCATCAGCCAGCGTCTGGTGGAGCTGATGGACGGGCGCATTTCGGTGACCAGCACACCGGGTAAGGGCTCTGACTTCACCGTGGAATTGCCGCTGCGAGAGGCCACTGCCACACGCACATTGCCAGCTGAACCCAGTGTGGCCGGCGTGCAGGTGCTGGTTGTGACACAGCACGCCTTTGGCGCCATGGTGCGCACCACCTACTGCGAACATGCAGGTGCCCAGGTGCGGGTAGTGTCGGATGTGGCCGGTGCCCGTGCACTTTTGAACCAGTCGTCGCCCGGTCACCGCTGGGTCGTACTGGTCGACAAAGCCGTTGCCACGCCAACGGCTGAGTTGGGGCTTGGCTCTAACGCTGGCGTGGTGCGCGAGGTGACTCGCGGTACCCAGACCCACCCCGATGACATTGTTTTGCCGGTGCGCCCCTTGCTGTACCACGACCTGATTCGCGCGATTGCCCAAGCCGGCGGTGGTCAGCGAGCGTCGGACAGTGGCATCGCCATCGAGCGCCGTACCCGCCAGCGCCCCATTGCCGCCACGGTGGACCAAGCGGTTCATGCCCAACGCCTGATCTTGCTGGCCGAAGACAACGAAACCAACCGGGACGTGATGCGCGAGCAACTGCGCCTGCTGGGCTACACCTGCGAAGTGGCAGAAGACGGAGCCAAGGCGCTGCACATGTGGCAGGCCAACCCGGGCCGATACGCCCTGCTGCTGAGTGACTGCCACATGCCGACCTTGGACGGATTTGGCCTGACTGCGGCGATTCGTGCCACCGAGCCTGCTAGCGTGCACCTGCCCATCATCGCCGTGACCGCCAACGCCATGCAGGGCGAAGCCCAACGCTGCCGTGAACGCGGCATGGACGACTACCTTTCCAAACCGCTGCGCATGAACGAATTGCGCGCCACCCTGGACAAATGGCTGCCCGTGTTAGCGGATAACGCTGTTGCAGATACAACGCGCCAACCTGACAGTGAATCCAGCGTCGCGAACCCGCTGCCAACAGCGCAGGCCCCGGAACTGGCAGTCTGGAACCCGGCTACGCTAATCGAACTGGTGGGCGACAACCCGGGCATGCACAAGCGCCTGCTGGGCAAGTTTTTGGTCAACGCCGAACTGCAGGTGGCCGAGATCGCCGCCGCCGCGCTGGCAAGGGAAACCGCAGCGCTAGCCGGTGTCGCCCACACGCTCAAGAGTGCCGCGCGCAGCGTGGGTGCCCTGGCGCTGGGCGAGCGGTGCCAACGCCTGGAAACTGCGGGGCGCGCCGGGGATGCCAATCTGTGCAGCACACTGGCTGCGGGTCTACAGGACGAGCTTGCGACAGTGCGGACAAAAATCAGCAATCATTTGGCCATCTAGCCCTCGTATTTATTACATAGTCAGCTATAAAAATAATAGTGGAAGCCATGCATACCAACTCAGCAGGAGCAAGCCACACAACCCCGACCGGGCTGGCCGCTCTGTCGCCCCCCGCGCGCTGGGTCATCGCGCTGACCGTGCTGTTGCTGCTCGGCTACGCGCTACCAGGGATTCGCTTCTTTACCCAACCCGCGCAGTACCTGCCGTTGCACACTGCGCTGGAGTTTGCCGCCATGGCGGTATCGGCCATGGTGTTTACGCTGGCCTGGAATCTGCGCCAGCAGCCCCAAAACGGCAGCATCATGCTGTTGGGTGCGGGGTTTTTGGCGGTTGGGCTGATTGACTTTGCGCACACCCTGTCGTATCCGGGCATGCCCGATCTGGTGACCTCCAGCGGAACCGAAAAAGCGATTAACTTCTGGCTGGCCGGGCGCTATATGGCAGCAGCCGTGCTACTGGGTGCTGCGGTGTTGCCCGCGGCGCAGTGGTCTGGGCTGGCTTTTCAGGGGGCCGCAGCCGGGGCCACAGGCATTGCAGCACTGGTTTGGTGGCTGGGACTGGGCCACGGCGACTGGCTTCCACGCACGTTCATTGTGGGCCAGGGACTGACAGCGTTCAAGATTGGTGCCGAATACCTGCTGGGGTTTCTGTATGGCGCAGCGGCAATTTTGCTGTGGCTCAAGAGCCGACGCGCGCACAACGACGCCAACCTGCAATGGCTGGCCGCAGCTGCCTGGGTGCAGGGGCTGGCCGAAATGTTTTTCACCCTCTACAGCGATGTGACCGATCTGCACAACCTGCTGGGCCATGTCTACAAGGTAATTGCCTACCTGATGGTCTACCGGGCGATATTCGTAGCGGGGGTGCAAAAGCCGTACCGCGACCTTGACGTTGAACATGGTCGCCTGCAAACGCTGATGGCAACTCTGCCGGATCTGATCTGGCTGAAGGACACAAATGGCATATTCCTATCCTGCAACCATGCGTTCGAACGGTTGTATGGGGCAAAAGAAGCTGATTTGGTTGGCAAGAGCGACTATGACTTTGTAGCGCGTGAGATGGCCGACAACTTTCGCCAGCATGACCTGGCAGCAATCGCGGCCGGTACGCCCAGCGTCAACGAGGAGTGGCTGACCTTTGCCGACGATGGCAGTCGACGGCTGTTTGAAACCACCAAGGCACCGATGTTTGCATCGGACGGTGCCCTCATCGGCGTGCTGGGCGTCGCGCATGACATCACCGATCGCCAGCAGGCCGCAGAGGCACAAGCCTTGCGGATCAGCGAGGAGAAATACCGCGTTTTGCTGGACCAGTCGAGTGACTCGATTTTCAGCTTCTACCCCGATGGCCGCTACAGCTACGTCAACGCAGCTTTTGCCAAGGCGTTTGACAAAACTCCAGACGACATCATTGAAAAGACGGTCTGGGATGTGTTCCCGAAAGACGAGGCCGACAAGCGTTTCCATGGCGTGCAGGCGATTTTCAAGGAGGGAATTGAGCGGGTGTTTGAGGTGCGGGTACCAACACCCCATGGCGTGCGCTTCATGATTACCACGGCCAAGCCGATCTTCAATGAAGAGGGTCAGGTGAAACGGGTGATTTGCAGTTCCAAAGACATCACCGAGCGCAAACTCGCTGAAGAGGCAACCCAGGCAGCCAGCCGCGCCAAGTCCGACTTTCTGGCAAACATGAGCCACGAGATTCGCACCCCCATGAACGGGGTCATCGGCATGGTTGACATTTTGCAGGCGACTACGCTGAACCCCGATCAGCGCCGCATGCTGGGCACCATTCACCAGTCCTCCATGGCCTTGCTGCAAATCCTCAACGACATTCTGGACTTCTCCAAGATCGAGGCCAACAAGCTGGAGGTGGAGAGCGTGCCGCTGCACCTGCGCGAGGTGGCAGATGGCGTGGTGCATCTGATGGCGTCGCTTCCCGGTGGCAGAGCCACGAGAATCTCGCTATCGGTCTCGCCTGATCTGCCCGAATGGATGCTGGGTGATCCCAACCGCCTGCGCCAGGTGCTGCTCAACCTCACCGGCAATGCCGTCAAATTCAGCAACAAGCCCGGTGCGGGTGAATCGGTGGTGCAACTGGACATCACACCCTGCGTGCTTGCCGACAGCGGCCGCGGGGTTCGGCTGGCGGTCATTGACTACGGCATTGGCATGCGCCCGGAGGTGGTCGCCAAGTTGTTCCAACCGTTTACCCAGGCCGATGAAAGCACCTCGCGCCGGTTTGGCGGCACCGGTCTGGGCCTGTCCATCAGCCAGCGACTGGTGGAGCTGATGGGTGGGCGCCTGACGGTCCGCAGCACATGGGGTGAGGGTTCCGAATTTGCAGTGGAACTTCCGCTACGACCTTGCGCGCCCGGATTCAAACAGACACCGATGCACCACGAGGCAGTGACGCCCGCCGAGCGCCGCAGCAGTCCGCGTCTGGGGGCACCCACAGTCGAAGAAGCCGTGCGAACCCAGCGCCTGATTCTGCTGGCTGAGGACAACGAGACCAACCGTGATGTGATGCAGGAACAGCTGCACCTGTTGGGCCATGTCTGCGAAGTAGCCAACGATGGTGCCATTGCCTTGGACATGTGGCAGCGCGAACCGGGGCGCTACGCCTTGTTGCTCAGCGACTGCCATATGCCCAACCTGGACGGTTTTGGCTTGACCGAGGCGATTCGGACAGCGGAGCCCCAGGGCACGCGCCTGCCCATTGTGGCGGTCACGGCCAACGCGATGCAGGGTGAGGCGTTGCGCTGTTTGGAGCGCGGAATGGATGACTATTTGTCCAAACCCCTGCGCATGAACGAATTGGCCGCCATGCTGAACAAATGGCTGCCACGGGTGGATGGGGAGGCACTATGACAAGCAACATGATCCTGGTGGTGGACGATGACGAGTTTCAACTGCAGCTGATGGGTGAGCAGTTGAAGGCGATGGGCTGGGATGACGTCATTCTGGCCGGGGGTGGCGACGAAGCGCTGGCCGCGTTTGATCGCCATGGCGCCGCCATCACCGTCATCATCAGCGACCTGTCCATGCCCGGGATGGACGGACTGGTACTGATGCGCCATTTGGCGTTGCGCGGATTTGGGGCGTCCTTCATCCTGCTGTCGGGCATGACCGAAGAAATCCTGCACAGCGCAGCGGGACTGGCCCAAGCCCACAAGCTCGATTTGCTGGGCGTGCTGAGCAAGCCGTGCACGCCCCAGCGTCTGGGTGCCATGCTGGCGCGTCGCCAGCCTCGAGCGGATGCACTGAGCGCGAAGCGGGTTGAAGAAGCGTTAACCCCCCAGCGCCTGACACAGGCGCTGGCCGCGGGAGAATTCATCCCCTGGTACCAACCCAAGGTGGATATGCGCAGCGGCAAGACGGTGAGTGCCGAGGCGCTGGCGCGCTGGCCGGTGGAGTCTGGCGGGATGATTGGCCCGGCCCGGTTTGTGCCTGCCATTGAAAAGGCAGGCATGT
>DAOQRI010000084.1:0-8584 GCA_035355475.1 Rhodoferax sp.
TCAGTCCCAATTCAATGACCGAACGGGCAACCGCAGAATCGTCGACCGCCAGAATCACCGAACCGGCAGGTAGCACCAACTCTGGGCCAACCACCTCGCGGTTGATTTCTTCGGTGGTCACCGGCATGACGGTTTTCAGTATTTGTTCGACATCCAGCACCTGGGCCAGGCGCGTATCCGCAGTAGCACCATCGAGCCGCGCAATACCCGTGATCACTGCGCCGGCATGACTGCCCTCGGCCGGAAGCACCTGGTCCCATTCCAGGCGTACGATTTCCCGGACATCTTCGACTGCAAAGGCCTGAATCGTTCGCCCGAATTCAGTCACCATGAGGATGTTCAGCCCGGTTTTGGGATCGCATCCGACTACGGCTGGCAAATTGATCACCGGAATGATCTGGCCGCGGATATTGGCAACCCCCATCAGGTGTTCGTGGGAATTGGCAAGCTCGGTGACCGGCGGCATCACCAGCACTTCACGCACTTTGAAGACATTGATGCCAAACAATTCCCGCTGTCCGCTGCCGCGCGCTTCGCCCAGGCGAAACAGCAACAACTCGAACTTGTTGTTACCGGCCAGGCGGGTTCTCTCTTCAATTTCCTGCTGCGCGGTTCTCATAGGGAAAATCTCAGGCTAATGGGTTTAATAGGGCTTGAAGTTGGAACTGCCGCCACGAACGGGTGCTGCGCGCAACGTAGCACCCAAGCGTGGTGCCGACCTGCCAATGCCGGCGCGCCGTTCGTTACCACCCACTTCGTGCCGACTGACGGGCGCAGGTGCATCGTCGCCAATGTTGAAAAAGGCAATGCTCTGTTGCAGTTGCTCGGCCTGCCCGGACAGCTGCTCGCTGGTGGCGGCCAGCTCTTCACTGGCACTGGCATTTTGCTGGGTGGCTTTTGACAGCTGGCCCATGGCTCCGCCAATTTGCTCCACCGATTCGCTCTGTTCGGCACTGGCGGCGGCAATCTCCTGCACGAGCTCACTGGTTTTTTGGATACTGGGGACAATCGCATCCAGCAGACTGCCGGCACGCTCGGCCGTCATTACACTGCTACCCGCCAACTCGCCAATTTCCTTGGCCGCCAACTGGCTGCGTTCAGCCAGCTTGCGTACCTCGGCCGCTACTACTGCAAAGCCCTTTCCGTGCTCGCCAGCCCGAGCGGCTTCAATGGCCGCGTTGAGTGCCAGCAGGTTGGTCTGGTAAGCAATGTCGTCCACGATACCGATCTTGGCTGCAATCTGCTTCATGGCCACCACAGTCTGGCCCACCGCACCACCACCGTCCACCGCTTCTTTGGATGCCTTGGTCGCCATGCTATCAGTCACTTTGGCGTTGTCGCTGTTCTGGCTGATGGAGGCCGACATGACATCAATCTGCGACGTCGTTTCCTCCACACTGGCCGCTTGTTCACTGGCGGCCTGACTCAGACTTTGTGCAGTGGCGCTGACCTGGTTAGCCGCACCAGTCAGGGCATCGGCTGCTGCGCGCACTTCGCCCATCACACGGGTCAGATTCTCTGCGGTGGTGTTGGCACTATCTTTCACCTTGCCAAACAACCCCTGATAATCGCGCTCCATCCGTCGGGTGAGGTCGCCATCGGCAAACGCCGCCAACAATTCGGCCACATCCGTCAACCCCTGCTCGCTGGTAGCCAGCAGTTCATTCATGCCAGACCCCACGGTGGCAAAAAATCCGGTCTTACCGTCCATACGCAGTCGGGTACTGAAGTCGCCTTGGCCCGCCGCAGCCACCAAGTTGGCAAGCTCTATTTCAGACCCAATTTCCTCGGTGCGATCCACCCAATGGGTTACACGCCCCAAGCGCTGGCCTTCGCTATCGAGGATCGGCTTGGCCAAAAGTCTGATTTGACGGCCTGCAATCTCCATGTCGACAGACTCGCCCGACACCACCGCTCGGTCGAATTTCTCCGCTGTTTCATGGTCGGAAAACAAACCGCTGATCTTGTTTCCATAAAGCTTTCCAAGGTCGAAGCCTGGACCGCCGAGCCTCTTCAACAAATCTTCCGCCGCGGGTGTGGCATGCACAAAGGCCGCATCGGCGTTCGACACGGTGACGCACTCCGGCAAGCTATCTAAAGCCATCTTGATGCGCATGTTTTCGTTTGCAACCACACGGTCACGCTCTTCCTGGAGTTGCTTCTCGGCGGCGGCGGCTTCTTCAGCAAGCGCCTTCTCTTCCAGATTTTTGAGCGACTGGTTGGTACGCGACAGCGATTCTGCAAAGGTGCCCCGCAATCCTACTGGCTGTGCCAGACGGAAATACTGCCCGGCACTGGCATAGTGCAGGGCGGTAGCTTGCTCACGGAAACACGCTTCCAGCTGGTCGAGCATGTCGTTCATGTCCCAGCACAACTTGTGGAAAACGCCGGACGTAGGTACGTTGGTGATGCGTCGGCCAAACTTGCCATGTGCCACATCCCGCGCCATGTCCTGTATGTCACCTAGATAGCGGGCCTGACGCTGCGCCTTGCTGGCCCACAGGACCAGCAACACCATAGACGCGACCAGCCACAACAGTGTCAAAACCGAAAAACCGGCTTGCCACCACTGGAGACCCGCACCTACAACGAGCAGTAAACCCAGGCCTATGGCAAATCCCACGGACTCAGATGGAGAGGACGAATTGTTCATAGGAAACTCCTTTCTGGGTCAATACGGTGGTTAGCAATGCGAGCGACGCATCGCAGGCGTCGCGCGAGCCTGCGCGCTGCTCTTCGGCCAGCATCTGACGGTACAAATCCGACATCGCAGAAACGGCGCCTCGGCTGGGTTTTCGCCGCGCGGAGAAATAGCCCTCCACCTCGCCGCGTTCGCTCAAATTGGGTGTGACGTTTGCTAATACCCAGTAGAAACTACCGTCTCTGGACATATTTTTTACGAAAGCGAAACACTCATTTCCCGCACCAAGGGTGTCCCACAAAAACTTGAACACGCCGCGTGGCATGTCAGGGTGTCGCACGATGTTGTGTTGGGCGCCCAGCAATTCCGCCTCGGTATACCCTGCAAACTCAATAAAGACCCGGTTACAGTAAGTAATGCGACCCTTGAGGTCGGTCTTGGAAATGATGAAATCATCTTCCCGCATCACCAGCTCGTTTTGGGTCGGTGTCACTTTGTATTTCATCTGAATACCTTTCGTAAACTGTGGCCACTTCGCATGTCGGGGCCAATCAACTTTCTTTAACCCAACTCTCTTTTCATACGCCCCAGGGTTCCAATCACGTGGGCGGAAGCTTCGGAAAACTCGGACTTGACCGCGATCATCTGCAACGCATCCGCATAGCGCTTTTGATTGATGGTGCGAGCCACTTCACCGGCACAGCGATGGAACTGCTTGTGCTCGGCAATCAAACGCTGGAATATAGGTTGGTGCCCAAAAACGCCCTTGCCAGTGGAATAAATCCAGCGCCCCAACTCGCAACGGTCATCACAGCTGATGGCAGTGGCGTCCAGGTCATCCTTACGGGAAATGGCTGAGCGGAAATTGGTTTTCCACTTGGCGTGCGCGGCGGTTACTTTTTCATAGTCCAACCCCGACGCGGGGGGGCTGGCTGGTTGGCTATCCAATAGGGCTGGTGGGCGCGGAGTGGATACCTTCGTGTATCCCAATTCCACTGTACGTCCCGCACCACCCCTTCGCCCTATTGGCAGTTGTGTTGCAGTCGCCAGCCTTTGGTCACCGGTCTTGAAGAATGCAATGCTCTGCTGCAACTGTTCGGCCCGCCCCGACAGCTCCTCGCTGGTGGCCGCCAGCTCTTCGGATGCCGATGCGTTTTGCTGGGTGGCCTTACTCAACTGGCCCATGGCACCGCCAATCTGTGCCACCGATTCACTTTGCTCTGCGCTCGCTGCCGCAATCTCCTGAACCAGCTCGGATGTCTTCTGGATACTGGGCACGATTTCATCGAGCAGCATGCCCGCCCGCTCGGCGGTGGAGACGCTAGAGCCGGCCAAGTCGCCAATTTCCTTGGCAGCTTCCTGGCTGCGTTCAGCCAGTTTGCGAACTTCTGCCGCCACGACCGCAAAGCCTTTGCCGTGTTCGCCCGCCCGCGCGGCCTCAATTGCGGCATTTAGCGCCAGCAGATTGGTCTGGTAGGCGATGTCGTCCACGATGCCAATCTTGGCAGCAATTTGCTTCATGGCCACCACGGTCTGGCTCACGGCACCGCCACCATCTGCTGCCTCTTTGCTGACTTTGCTGGCCATGCCGTCGGTAACGCGGGCGTTGTCGCTGTTCTGGCTGATGGAAGCCGACATGACGTCGATTTGCGAGCTGGTTTCTTCCACGCTGGCGGCCTGTTCGCTGGCGGCCTGACTCAGACTTTGCGCGGTGGCACTGACCTGGTTGGCCGCTCCGGTCAGCGCGTCGGCTGCGGTGCGCACTTCGCCCAAGACTCGGGTCAGACTCTCAGCGGTGCTGTTTGCGCTGTCCTTGACTTGTGCAAACAGGCCTTGATAGTCGCGATCGATGCGTTTGGTGAGGTCACCTTCCGCAAAGGCGGCCAGCACCTCCGCGACGTCTGTCAGGCCCCTTTCACTGGTGTCCAGCAACTGGTTCATACCCGATGACAGATTGGCAAAAAATCCTGATTTCCCCTGCGTTGCCAGACGTTGGCTAAAGTCGCCATGTGACGCGGACTCGACAATGCCTGCCACTTCACGTTCAATGCCCACTTCAGCTGTTCGATCTGCCCATTCCACAACCGTCCCCAGACGCGTTCCATGCGCATCCAAAATCGGATTCGCCATCAAACCAAAATGGAGACTTCCCACCTGGATCTGGGTCTTGTATGTTGTCTTGAGCGTCGCCAACAGTTGCCGTTGATGCGATGGATTTTTGTGAAATACATCTATGTTTCGCCCAATGAGCGCTTGAGCATCAAACTGTGGAAGGGTCTTGCGCAGCTCTGCCTGGTTGCGCAGCATCATTGCCGAGACCGTCTCGTTCATATAAATGATATTGCCTTCAACATCGGCAATCATCACGTTGGTGGTGCACTTATCGAGAGCGTTCCGAATGCGAAGGTTGGTGCGTGCCGCTGTTGCTGCGTTTTGTAACGACGCTTGAACTTTGTCCATGGCTTCACTGATGCGCGCCTTTTGGCCAGGCAATCTCTCCATGGCAACGTCCAGCTTGCCGCCTGCATACTGGGTTACCAGGTCCACCACCTGCATTTTTACTGCGATATGTGAGCGCACCAACTGGTTGACCGATTCGCCCATCTCCCGGTAAGCACCCTCCAACTGATCCACCGGCATGATGTAGTCGATAGTGCCAGCCTCATGCTGGCGGGCCATTTCATGCTGGGCAGCCTCAAACTGTGTCAGCGTGGATTGCATTTTGGCCAACGGGCTCAGCAATTGACCGATTTCACTTTCATCAGCGTCGATGCGTGCGTCAAGTTGACCAGCAGCTACCTGGTTGGCAACGCGCAATGCACTGGCAAGCGGCCGGGTAATGCTAGTGGTTACTACATACGCAATCCCTACCGCCAGAACAACTGCAACTGCAACCATGATCATTGCGGTACTTGAAATTTGGTCTGCTTTGGCCTCAGCACGTCCCAAATCAGCTTTCATCTGCTCGACCTGGGATTTGACAAACGGCTCCAGCCCCTTTTGGAGAGTCTCACTGGCGCTGTCAAACCCAGCCATCAGCTTATTGCCCGCCTCAGGTCCATTTGATACATAGGCCATCGCCATGTGCTGCCCAGCGGCGTAATAGGTTTGGGCATTGGCCTTGATTTCCCGCATTTGCTTGAGGGACTGGGCATCACCCACATCAGAGAAGTGCGCTTCAAACTTATCGAGAGAAGCGTTCATCGTATCGAAGTTTTCCTGCGCTTTCTTGAATCCATCGTCGAGGTCGTCCCGCGCACGAGTCGCAGAGATGTCAGACAGAAACTGCTGGATCTGCACCACGTTCTTGTCCAGTTGCATGGCCAACAAGGCGTACTGCACGCTGGTCTGCGACACGTTTGCCATGCTGTTCTTGACCTGCGACAGTTGCCCGCCGAGCCACACCGTAAAGCCAATGAACAACACTATGGGAAGGGCAAAGCCTAGGAGGATGCGCGCCTTGATCGACATGTTCATGCTTAGCTAAATTGTTGCTTTTCAATAGGGTTTGAAGTTAGATCCGCCGCCGCGCACGGATGCCGGCTTCAACACTGAACCCAAGCGGGGGGCAGAAGCGCTTCGGCGTTCGTTGCCCAACCCCTCATGCCGACTGCGAACCACGGGTTTGTCATCGCCCAGGTTGAAGAATGCCACCGACTGCTGTAGCTGCTCCGCTTGGCCAGACAACTCTTCGCTGGTAGCGGCAAGTTGTTCTGACGCTGAAGCGTTTTGTTGCGTGGCCTTGCTCAGCTGACCCATGGCACCGCCAATTTGCACCACCGACTCACTTTGCTCTGCACTGGCCGCAGCAATCTCTTGAACCAATTCAGACGTTTTTTGGATGCTGGGCACGATTTCATCAAGCAGCTTGCCTGCACGTTCAGCCGTACTCACGCTATTGCTGGCCAAGTCGCCAATTTCTTTGGCGGCCTCCTGGCTGCGCTCAGCCAGCTTGCGCACCTCTGCAGCCACCACGGCAAAGCCTTTGCCGTGTTCGCCAGCGCGGGCTGCTTCAATGGCTGCGTTGAGTGCCAACAGGTTGGTTTGGTAGGCAATATCATCCACGATGCCGATCTTGGACGCTATTTGTTTCATAGCTGTCACCGTAGAGTTGACGGCGGCTCCACCGTCAATAGCTTCTTTGCTGGTCTTGGTAGCCATGCCGTCGGTCACCTTGGCGTTGTCGCTATTTTGACCAATGCTTGCCGACATCACATCAATTTGGGAAGTGGTTTCTTCCACGCTCGCAGCCTGTTCGCTGGCGGCTTGGCTCAACGACTGGGCCGTGGCGCTGACCTGATTGGCAGCACCGGTTAGTGCGTCTGCTGCAGCGCGCACTTCGCCCATCACGCGTGCGAGGTTGTCGGTACTTGCGTTGGAATCTTGCTTAACTTGCTCGAACACCCCCTGTGCATCCCGGGTAATGCGTTGGGTAAGGTCCCCATCCGCCATACCGGAGAACACGCGGCCCACGTCGGCAATGATGGCCGCGAGTTTGTCCGTAGTGTCGTTGGCGTCACTCTTGAGCTGACCGAATGATCCCGCGTACTCACGTGTAATGCGTTGGGACAAGTCGCCTGCCGACAGCGCGCCAAACACGCGCACCACATCAGCAAAGATGACCGAGGTGGTGTCCATCAGGGAGTTCACGCCTTCGCACATGGAAGCAATAGGGCCAGTCTTACCCTCCAGCGGAATGCGTTGCGACAAATCGCCTTTCTGAGCGGCAGATGTCACTGCCTGCGCCTGCTCCACCGCATTGCGCAGCATTTCATTGGCCTGCACTTCGGTTGTTATATCTGTGGCTATCTTGACGATCTTCACCACGCGTCCCATCTCGTCCGTCACCGGCGCATACACCGCCTGCAAAGACACTTCTTTGCCCGACTTGGTGACACGCTTGAACACGTCGTTTTGCGGCTTGCCGTCGTTCAGGTCACGCCAAAACTGGGCATAGGCGGGCGCGCCGGAGAGCGCAGGAGCGACAAACATACGGTGGTGCTTGCCAACAATTTCTTCACTTTGGTAGCCCATGACCTGCAGGAAATTTTTATTGGCCTTGATGACATGACCACCCAAGTCAAATTCAATGAAGGCGTAGGAGGCATCAATAGCACTCAAAATACCACGGGCGTTTTGGCGTTCGATCTCGGCTTCGGTAATGTCGTAACGCACACCCAGGTATTTCATGGGCTTGCCGTTGTCCCCCAGAATGGGCGCAACAACCGCGTCCACATAGTAGGGCGTGCCATCCTTGGCGCGGTTTTTGATCACCCCTCGGAACATGTCCCCACGCCCAATGGTTGCCCACATCTGCTTGAAGGTTTCCTTGGGCATGTCGGGGTGGCGCGTGGTGTTGTGCGGCTGGCCAATCAACTCGTTGCGGCTGTACTTGGATACCTCAATGAACTTCTCATTGATGCTGACAATGTCGCCTTTTTTGTCGGCTTCGGACACGATGCTGGTGACATTCATGATGTCCGTGCGCACCTTCAGTTCAGCCTCCAGTTCGGCTATGCGACGTTCAAGTTCTCCCCCACCAAACAAACGGGAGAGCCATGAAGAGCTTTGTTGTGCCATGGAAATTGACTTTCTAATGCAAATGGTGGAGTGAAGGCAAAACTGAAGCGCGGGGAATTGAATTAGCGCTTATCCAACTGCAGCTGTCTTTTCCGCGATGGCAGCCATATCATCAATATCCAGCGCACGCTCGGGTTCCAGAATGACAATGAAATCGCCGTAGACCTTGCCCATGCCCCGAATGAACTCACGCTGAATTGACGTTCCAAACTGCGGTGGCGGCTCAATTTGAGTGGGCAATATTTCAATCACTTCACTAACCGCGTCAACCATCAAACCCAGTTCGGTTTTATCGCCATCGCGGCTGGCGTCAAAAATGATGATGCAGGTCTTCTTGCCGACGGTCCCCGGCGCCTTGCCCAG
>DAOQRI010000085.1:0-8560 GCA_035355475.1 Rhodoferax sp.
CGCCGGTGGCGCCAATCACAGCCATGTGCTCCACATTGAGCACCACGCCGGCCACGTTCCAGATTTCGTCCTTGTAGGGCACCGGCAGTGCCTGCGTGTCGGTGCCGATGCCCGGCACCATGGTGATCAACCCGCGCGCCACATAGCCAATGCCAATGGTCAGCATCACGATGGAAAACGCGGGTTGCCCCAGAATGGGTCGAATGACAGCGCGCTCCAGCACCACGCCAAACAGGGCCATGGCAGCAATGGCACTCACGATGGCCAGCCAGTATGGAAAGCCCAGCATGGTCATGCCCACCAGTCCACCAAAGGCGCCCAGCATCATCAGCTCGCCCTGCGCGAAGCTGACCGTCTCGGTTGCCTTGTAAATCAAAACAAAACCCAGAGCAATCAGTCCGTAGATGCACCCTTGTGCAACCCCGCTGATCACCAATTGAAGAAACAGCACGTCGTCTCCCGTCGTTATTTTTTGCTTTCCGGTTATAGCCTGTGCCCTGTGATTCACCGATAGGGTTGTCACTGATGCCCTGTCACTGCTGAGACTATTTAATCAACGCGATGGAAAACTCCGTAGAAACCCGCGTACACGGCGCCGTTACCGTGGTCACTCTGAACCGTGCCGATGTGCGCAATGCGGTGGACGCCGACACAGCACGCAAGCTCTATGACGCGTTTGTAGCCTTTGAAGCAGACCCCATGGCGCGTGTGGCTGTGTTCCATGGCGCCAATGGCCACTTTTGTGCCGGATGGGATTTGCAGGCAGGTGCGCGGTTGGCACAGCAAATGGATGCCTCGTCAACCGTGGACCCTTTTGCTGCGCTCGCCTTTTCTACCGCCGACTACGGCCCGGCCGCCCCGCAGTCAGCAGGCCCCGCCGGACCTATGGGCCCATCGCGGCTGATGCTGTCCAAGCCGGTGATCGCCGCCATCAGTGGCGCGGCAGTAGCCGGTGGCATGGAGCTGGCCCTGTGGTGCGACATGCGGGTGATGGAGGCCGACGCCTACTTCGGTGTGTTCTGCCGCCGTTTCGGAGTTCCCTTGATTGATGGGGGAACCGTGCGTTTGCCGCGCCTGATCGGCATGGGCCACGCCATGGATTTGATTCTCACCGGGCGCAAGGTGGAGGCGGCCGAGGCAATGCAGATGGGCCTGTGCAACCGCGTGGTGCCCTCGGGGCAAGCCATGCCCGCTGCTATCGCCTTGGCAGAGCAATTGGCGGCCTTTCCGCAGCAGACCATGCTGGCAGACCGCGCCAGTGCCTATGCACAATGGGACCTGGATTTGCCCCACGCGCTGCACCAGGAGTGGCAGCGGGGCAAGGCCTGCATTGGCCAGGGATTGGAGGGTGCTGCCCGTTTTGCTTCGGGCAGCGGCCGTCACGGAAAATTCTGAACAAAATTGGGCTCTAGACCACGTGGAATATGCATGAGACGCTATAAGAGTAGTAGCGTACTTGCTGGCTGACCTGCGTGTTGTGCCTGCGGGTATGTGGGGCTGGCGGACCGGGTGTTCGTTCTCTGGCCCACGCTCGCCGTCGCGCGCTATTGGGTTGCCTGCTATGGCTCGTTAATACGTTGGTTGGTGCACCCGCTCAGTGGCAACGTCGAATGGGGCCGACGCCCGAACACCCGATCCGCCAGCCTGGCGGCGGCGTGGGTGGAGGATAGCGATGAAGATGCGGAACTATGTCGCGGACTTCGCCATTGTGGCGAGCGCGAATATTCAGTCGCATCACTCCTTGGGCTATAGTCTCCGGCAAGTAAACCATCTATGTTTGCCAAATTTCGCTAGGACATACATCTACCCAACACGCGCAATGATTACCACAGAGACAATTTTTTGGACGCAGATTGCGTCCATCACTGGATTCGTTGTGGCGCTGTTTTTTTTGTATCGTTTGCTCGTCGATCAGAAGGAGGCAACGATTCAACTCCAGAAGGAAAACATAGCCTTCCTGAAGGATCAGTTGACTGACGCGAAGCTCCAATCACCTGACGTATTGGCTCAAAGTCTGGCTGGAAGGGTGAAGCTCTTCGAGGAGGAATTAGAGCGACTCGGGCAAGATAAGACAACCACGGAAGAGCAGATTGCAGCTAAGGAAGCTGAGCTTTCGCAGGCGCGCGGTGAGGCCGAGGCACTTACCAAAAAGGTGCTTCAAGCTCGCGAACTATTGCACGACTATCTTTGTCCACACTGCGGCGCACCTCTAATAGAGCGGGCTTATCACTCAGAGATGGTCGAATACCAAGGACGTGAACTGGATGTTGATCACGATTGGTCTAGTTTTGAGTGCGGTCTGGAAATTACCGACGGGTTGGAGAGGCACCCCTGCAAGACCAAGAAGTTCAGCCATGCAAACAAGGACGCATAACCCAGCTGGCCACTGTACGCTGCGCGATACCGCTGCGTAGTACGACGACACCTAAGATAGGTTTCCGAAATGCACTATGTCCAATTACCATAGACAGTGTCCACGAGGACGGATGGATCGAGAGAAAGACCGCTGTATTTTGTGAATATGCAAGGGTCATGACTATGAGGGAATCCCTTTACGGGTGTCGAGAGACACCTATTTCCACAGCTGTTCCGTTGGGAAAGTATCTAGTTACAGATGTGCTGTTCGATAGAGTTGAAATTTAGAAGGACTCGGTATGAAAATCCGCTACCAATTCGTTCTAGTGGTAAGCATTGCAAGCCAGATTACTGCTTGTGCGATAGATCCAAAAATGTACGAAAACACCCCGAGTCCAAAGCTTTGCATCGATTACTTAAACTCCGGGACTCTTAGCCCGTTTAGAGAAGCTCGCGAGGCTGAGCTCAAGCGCCGCGGCGAGAATTGTTCGACATACCTTGAAGCCGCACAAGCGCGTCGTGAAGCAGACATGCGTGAAGCACAAATCCGGCAGCAACAGAGTTCTCAAAGCAATCTAAAGTGTGCGACGCGGCCAGACGGCTGGGGCGGTTCGACGACGAATTGCAAATCAGAATAGGCACCTCTTTTTTGGTGGTGCAAGCTGGTTTTCCGGTCTGGATACGATCTCACCCCAGGCGGGCGGTGGGGTTTGCGGGCGCAGGCCGCACTCGCGGTTGCCACAGAGCGGGCATGCAAACCACGGCATTGAAGCAATAACGCCAGCAAGTCAAAGCTGTTCGTCCGAGAAGCGCGCTGAAGAACGCAAGCCACGCCGTCCGCCGTGCGCGTACAAGCCCACGCGTGCAAACCCCAAGAAATCAGCCCTTAGGAATTTCCCTCGGCTGCCCGTTGTCATCGATCGCCACATAGGTCAGTGAGGCCTCCGTCACCTTGATGTACTGCCCCTGCGTGCGGTAGCGCTCGGCGTAGACCTCCACCTTCACCGTGATGGACGTGCGCCCGATGCGGCTGACTTTGGAGAAAAAGCTCAGAATGTCGCCCACCCGCACCGGGTGCTTGAAGATGAACTCGTTCACCGCCACCGTGGCCATGCGCCCCTGGGTGTAGCGCGCCGGGATGACCGAGCCCGCAAGGTCCACCTGGGCCATGACCCAGCCACCAAAGATGTCGCCATTGGCGTTGCAGTCCGCCGGCATGGGAATGACCTTGAGGACCAGTTCCTCGTCGGTAGGCAATTGGAGGCCGGGTGGGCTTGTATTTGTAGACATGGGCACAATCCTATCCTGAAACCCTGCGGGACAAACCGCAGCGTAGCGGGGCTCTGTCCTCAACTGATCAAGAACATTGAATATGCGCTCCCACGGCCACCACTCCCCCCCTGCACCTGTTATTGACCCCGCTGCCCCGGCTGCGCCACCCAAGTCGGACTGGGACACGCTGCAACGCCTGTTTCCCTACCTGTGGCAGTACAAATGGCGCGTAATTGCCGCGTTGACTTTTATGGTGGGCGCCAAACTGACCAATGTGGGAGTGCCCCTGTTGCTCAAAAATCTGGTGGACAGCATGAGCTACAAGCCAGGCGACCCGGCCGCCGTCCTGGTGGTGCCGGTGGCGCTGCTGTTTGCTTATGGCGCGCTGCGTCTTTCGACCACGGTGTTTACCGAGCTGCGCGAACTGGTGTTTGCCAAGGCCACGCAGGGCGCTGCCCGCAACATCGCGCTGCAAACATTCGAGCACCTGCACGCCCTGAGCTTGCGCTTTCACCTGGAGCGCCAGACTGGCGGCATGACGCGCGACATTGAGCGCGGGGTGCGTGGGATCGAGTCGCTCATCTCCTACTCGCTGTTCAGCATCGTGCCTACGCTGCTGGAGGTGGCCATGGTGCTCACCATTCTGGCGGTCAAGTTTGATGTGTGGTTTGCGTGGATCACCATTGCCGCGCTGGTGCTGTACATCACCTTCACCGTGGTGGTGACGGAGTGGCGCACCAAGTTCCGACGCGAGGCTAACGAGTTTGATTCGGCCGCGCACTCCAAGGCCGTTGACTCGCTGCTGAACTACGAGACGGTGAAATACTTCAACAACGAAGGTTTTGAGGCCCAGCGTTACGACGAAAGCCTGGAGCGCCTGCGCCTGGCGCGGCTCAAGAGCCAGACGACGCTGTCCATCCTCAACTCGGGGCAGCAACTCATCATCGCCGTGGGGCTGGTGGCCATGCTGTGGCGCGCCACCCAGGGTGTGGTCGATGGGCGCATGACGCTGGGCGACCTTGTCATGGTCAACGCCTTCATGATCCAGCTCTACATCCCCTTGAACTTTTTGGGTGTGATCTACCGCGAGATCAAGCAAAGCCTGACCGACCTGGACAAGATGTTCACGCTGATGGAGCGCGAGCGGGAGATTGCCGATGTGTCCGGGGCTCAGCCACTGCAGCTATCAGGCGAAACACCGTTGGCTTTTGAGAATGTGAGCTTCTCTTACGACCCTGGTACAGCGGGCAAACCAGGCTCGGGTCGCGCCATCCTGCACAACATCAGCTTCAACGTGCCTGCGGGAAAAACGGTGGCGGTGGTGGGGCCTTCGGGCGCGGGCAAGTCCACACTGGCACGCCTGCTGTTTCGGTTTTATGACGTGAGCAACCCGCAGGAGGGCGGGCGCATACTGATTGCCGGGCTGGACATCAAGCAGGTCACCCAGGCCAGCGTGCGCCAGGCCATTGGCATCGTGCCGCAGGACACGGTGCTGTTCAATGACACAGTGGAATACAACATCGCCTACGGCAAGCCAGGTGCCACGCGTGAGCAGGTGGAGGAGGCTGCCGCCTCGGCCCACATCCACGCTTTCATCAGCGCCACGCCCAAGGGTTACGCCACCATGGTGGGCGAGCGCGGGCTCAAGCTCTCGGGTGGCGAGAAGCAGCGCGTGGCCATTGCCCGCACACTGCTCAAAAACCCGCCCATCCTGATTTTTGACGAAGCCACCTCGGCGCTGGACTCTGCCAACGAGCGCGCCATCCAGGCCGAGCTGCAAAGCGTGGCCCGCAACAAGACCACGCTGGTGATTGCCCACCGCCTGTCCACCGTGGTGGACGCGCACGAGATTCTGGTGATGGATGCTGGGCGCATTGTGGAGCGCGGCAACCACGCGGCTTTGCTGGCGGCCAATGGGCGCTACGCGCAGATGTGGGCGCTGCAGCAGAGTTCGGAGTAAATTTATAGGCGAAAAGTGCCTTTAGCCCTCGTGGATGTTACATAGACTGCTATCAAAGTCATAGCGTATTTGGAATGAAATCTCCCCCATGCACTCCGCGCATAATTTGAACCATGGAAACCAAATGGCTTGAAGATTTTGTGTCGCTGGCGGAGACGCGCAGCTTCAGCAGGTCCGCGCAGTTGCGGCATGTGACCCAGCCAGCCTTTTCGCGGCGCATCCAGTCGCTGGAGGCTTGGGCTGGCACCGACCTGGTAGACCGCAGCAGCTACCCAACCCGACTCACACCGGCGGGCGAAACCCTGTACGACCAAAGCCTGGAGGTGCTGCAAGCCCTGCAGAGCACACGTGCCATGCTGCGTGGCCACACCTCGGCGGCGCAGGATGTGATCGAGTTTGCCGTGCCGCATACGCTGGCGTTCACGTTTTTTCCGGCCTGGGTGTCCAGCCTGCGCGAGACTTTTGGCCCGTTCAAGAGCCGCCTGATTGCCCTCAACGTGCACGACGCGGTCATGCGCATGGTGGAGGGCAGTTGCGACCTGCTGATTGCCTATTACCACCCGTCCCAGCCCTACCAGCTGGACGCTGACCGCTATGAAATGGTCAGCCTGGGCGAAGAGGTGGTGGCGCCATACGTCAAGCCGGGGAGCAACGGGGCGCCCCTGTTCCAGTTGCCGGGGCGCGCGGGGCATCCTTTGCCCTACCTGGGCTACGCGCCAGGTGCCTACCTGGGGCAGATGGTGGATCTGATCCTGAAGCAATCCAGCACCGCCATCCACTTCGACCGGGTGTACGAGACCGATATGGCCGAGGGGCTCAAGGCCATGGCGCTGGAGGGCCACGGCATCGCCTTCCTGCCGCACAGCGCGGTAAAGAAGGAATTGCGTGCCAAACGGCTGGTCAGCGCATTGCCGCCGGACACTCGGGGGCTGGATATCACCATGGATGTGCGGGTGTACCGCGAGAAGCCCATCCACAAGGAGCTGCAGCGCAGCGCCATCGCCAGCGCCCGCGGCAACGCGCCGGGCCCCAAGCGCAACGCACAGGCGCTGTGGGACTATTTGGTGACGCAGTCGCAGGCCAGTAAGTAACGCGTTGTGCGGTTTTGGGACAATAGGGTCATGAACTCACTCACCCTGACCCGCCCCGACGACTGGCACCTGCACGTGCGCGATGGCGCTGCCCTTCACACCGTGGTGCCCCACACGGCTGCCCAGTTTGGGCGTGCCATCATCATGCCCAACCTCAAGCCGCCGGTGACCACCGCCGCGCAGGCGCTGGACTACAAGTCGCGCATTCTGGCGGCCGTACCCGCCGGCGTGCAGTTTGAGCCGCTGATGACGCTGTATCTCACCGATAACCTTCCGGCCGACGAGATTGTGCGGGCCAAAAACGCTGGCGTGGTGGCCGCCAAGCTCTATCCGGCCGGTGCCACCACCAACAGCGATGCCGGTGTAACCGATCTGCGCAAGACCTACCAGACGCTGGAGGCCATGCAGAAAGCCGGCATGCTGCTGCTGGTGCACGGGGAAGTGACATCCAGCGACATCGACCTGTTTGATCGCGAGGCCGTGTTCATTGACACGCAACTGATTCCGCTGCGCCGCGACTTTCCGGAACTCAAAATCGTGTTCGAACACATCACCACCATGGAAGCCGCGCAGTATGTGCAGGCTGCTGACCGCTTCACCGGTGCCACCATCACGGCACACCACCTGCTGTACAACCGCAATGCCATCTTTACCGGTGGCATTCGCCCACATTACTATTGCCTGCCAGTCCTGAAGCGCGAGACGCACCGCCAGGCTCTCGTGCAGGCCGCTACCAGTGGCAGCAACAAGTTCTTTCTGGGCACTGACAGTGCGCCGCACCCCGCCCACCTGAAAGAGCACGCCAGCGGCTGCGCCGGCTGCTACACCGCCCACACTGCCATGGAGCTGTACGCCCAGGCTTTTGATGCCGCCGGCGCGCTGGACAAGCTCGAAAGCTTTGCTTCGTTCCACGGAGCGGATTTCTATGGCCTGCCGCGCAACCAGGGCTCCATTACCTTGCGCCGTGAGTCCTGGACGGTGCCGGAGACTTTTGCGTTTGGTGAGGCGCAGTTGAAGCCGCTGTGTGGTGGCGAAACACTACCTTGGAGGGTTGTCTAAGGGCATGGGCGGCAGAGCGTTCTGCTCCGTGTCCCCCGCCCGCTGTGCGGGCTCCTCCTTGACCTGCGCAGAACGCCCTACCGTCCATGCCCTTAGCCTCTATTGACTGGTCTGCGCCATGGCTTGCACCTTACGCCACCGTGGGACATGGCATTGCCGCCAAAGTTGCTGTGGGCGTGTCCAATGCTGACGCATTGAACGCTGCATTGGCGCCCAACGCTATCCCTGTGCGCTTTGTTCCGCAGAACGACCTACCAGCGGGTGTGGCGTACGAGAGTTACATTTTTGAAAGCAATTGCTGCCCCACCCGAGAAGGTCTGCACGACTTTTTCAATGGTCTGGCATGGCTGCTTTTCCCCCAGACAAAACGCAAACTCAACCACCTGCATGTCGCGCAAATCGCACAAACCGGTATCCAGCCGGTTCGCGGCCCGGCACGCGACGGCTTGACCGTATTTGACGAGAACGCGGCCTTTCTGCAGTGCCCGGACGCGCTGTGGGACGCACTGGTCGCCAAGGAGTGGAGCCACCTGTTTGGCCCGCTGCGACCGCTGTGGGCGCAGTCGAACCTGGTTCTGTTTGGTCACGCCTTGCTGGAAAAGCTGGTTTACCCAAGAAAACCCATCACAGCCCACGTCTACCGAGCGCAAGCAGCTACACATTTGATAGCAGACTTGGATGCGTGGATGGCCGCCGATCTGAGTGCCGAGCGCCTGGCCAGCAAGCCCTTTGCGCACTTGCCGGTACTGGGCGTGCCTAACTGGTGGCCCGGCAATGATGCGAACGATTTCTACCAAGACGTGGCAGTATTTCGCCCCGCACG
>DAOQRI010000086.1:0-8533 GCA_035355475.1 Rhodoferax sp.
GCTTTCGGGAAGTGCGCCTGATCGACCCCACCTGCGGCTCGGGGCACTTTCTGCTGGGCGGCTTCCACCGCCTGCTGGCCGAGTGGCAGCGCAACGAACCCGGCCGCAACCCGGTGGACATCGCGCAAAAGGCACTCGACGCAGTGGCCGGCGTGGACCTCAACCCGTTCGCGGTGGCCATCTCACGCTTTCGCCTGTTTGTGGCGGCCCTGCAGGCCTCGGGCGTGCAGCGCCTGGCCAACGCGCATGACTTCAAGGTGTCGGTGGCCATCGGCGACAGCCTGCTGCACGGCACGCGCTTTGGCCTGACGCAGAGCCAGGATTTATTTGACGCCGCCGAGAGTCATGCCGACACCGGCCTGGCGCACGCCTACGCCAGCGAAGACCTCAGTGAAGTGCAGCGCATCCTGGGGCGGCAGTACCACGCGGTGGTGGGCAACCCGCCTTACATCGTGGTCAAGGATGCGGCGCTCAATGCGGCTTATCGCAAGGCCTATCCCGCCAGTTGTCACATGAAGTATTCGCTGGGCGCACCATTCACGCAGCGCTTCTTTGAACTGGCCCTAACGGGGACACGCGAGGGCAGTGGCGCCGGCTATGTCGGCCTGATCACCGCCAACAGCTTCATGAAGCGCGAGTTCGGAGCCAAGTTGATTGAGCAGGTGCTGCCCCGGCTGGATTTGACCCATGTGATTGACACCAGCGGTGCCTACATCCCGGGCCATGGCACGCCCACCGTGATTTTGTTTGGCCGTCACCGATCACCGGTGGATGTCAATGTGCGCACGGTGATGGGCATCAAGGGAGAGCCCAGCACTCCTGATGACCCGGCGCACGGCTTGGTGTGGAGCGCCGTCTTGGGCCAGATTGATAAAGAGGGCAGTGCGAGCGATTTTGTCAGCGTGGCCGACACGCCCAGATCGACGTTTGCGAGGCATCCGTGGAGCATTGGTGGTGGTGGCACGTCGGAATTGAAAGAGTCCATTGAGATGGCTGGTATTGATCTATTGAAAAATCGTACTACTGCGATGGGATTCGGTGGTATTTCAGCTGCGGATGAAGTGATGCTTGCAAGTTTGGGTGCTTTTAGTCGCCGTAACGTCGAATCTGGCTTAGTACGTTCACTCGTGGCGGGTGAGGATGTTCGTGACTGGGTGGCTACACCTCGGTGCCACGCACTGTTCCCATACGACAGTGACAGTCTTTTGGAAATCTCTAATTCACCTAAATTACTTGAGTGGTTATGGCCTTCCAAAACGTACCTCGGTGCAAGGACCACGTTTGCGCGGAAAACCTATATCGAGGAAGGACGTGCATGGTGGGAGTGGCACCAAGTTGCATTAGAACGTCTCAAGTCTCCATTAACTATTGTTTTTGCGTTTGTTGCTACGCATAATCAATTCGTTCTTGATCGTGGTGGAAGTATATTTAGCCGGACAGCGCCAATTATAAAACTGGCAAAGGGCGTCACGGATAGCGAGCATCTTGGTCTGATTGGGCTGCTGAATTCTTCGGTGGCGTGTTTTTGGATGAAACAAGTTTCTTTTCCAAAAGGTGGAGATCAGGTTGGGAATTCTGGCGCACGAGTAAGAAAGACTCTTTGGGATGAACGGTATGAATTCACTTCGACAGTTCTCGCCGAATTTCCAATTGCAGCATCTATTCCAAGTGATATTGCTACATATTTAGACGTCAAGGTCCGCCAGCTAACTGATCTCGAACCATCTGCATTAATCGCAAGCAGCCCGGTTCCGAGCCGCGCAAGCTTGGATACAGCATCAAAAAAATCAATTGAATTGCGGGGGCTGCTTATTGCCGGGCAGGAAGAACTGGACTGGCGCTGCTACCGCCTCTACGGCCTGTTGCCGGCCGGCGTGACCCCCGACGAGGTAGAGTTTCACGCCCCGGTGGAAGTGGCGCTGGGAGAGCGCGCTTTCGAGATTGTGCTGGCGCGCCGCATGGCCGCCGGCCAGGAACAGACCACCTGGTTCGAGCGCCACGGCTCCACGCCCGTCACCGACATACCCGCCCACTGGCCCGAGGACTACCGCCGTGTGGTGGCACGCCGCATCGAGCTGATTGAAGGCGACAAATCCATCGGCCTGATCGAACGCCCGGAGTTCAAACGTCGCTGGAACTCACCCCGCTGGGAAGACCTGGAACAAGTGGCTCTGCGCGACTGGCTGCTGGCCCGCCTGGAAGCCCCGGCCCTGTGGCCGGCCAGCGCCGACCAGCCGCCCCAACTCACCAGCACCAGCCGCCTGGCGGAGGCGGTGTCGCACGACGCCGAGTTCATGCAGATCGCCGCGCTCTACGCCGGCCACAGCGATTTCGACCTGCCGCAGCTGGTGGCCGAGCTGGTGGCCCTTGAGTCCGTGCCCGCCCTGCCCGTGCAACGCTACACCGACACCGGCCTGCGCAAGCGCGCCCAGTGGCAGGACACCTGGGCCCTGCAACGCCGCGAAGACGCCGGGGAGGACGTGGGCAAGATCCCCGTGCCACCCAAGTACCAGAGCAAGGATTTTCTGAAGTCCGACCTGTGGCGCCTGCGCGGCGGCCTGGACGTGCCCAAGGAGCGCTGGGTGAGCTACCCCGGCTGCGAACGCGGCGCGGACGGCAGCCTGGCGATCGCCTGGGCCGGCTGGAACCATCTGCAACAGGCCACGGCCCTGGCGGGCTACTACATGGACATGAAAGACAGCGAAGGTTGGGAACCCGTCCGCCTGCAACCCCTGCTGGCCAGCCTGCTGGAGCTGGTGCCCTGGCTGGAACAGTGGCACAACCAACTCGACCCGGTGTTCGGCGAGCGCATGGGCGACTACTACCGCAGCTTCGTCACCGACGAAGCGCGGGCCTTGGGCTTTACGCTGGATGATCTGAGGGCTTGGAGGCCGGCTGCGGCGGCAGCCAAGCGGGGAAGGAAGAAGAAGGTATGAGAACGGACTACGTTCTTGCGGCGCGTCGGCACATTCGTGACGCACACTTGCTGCTAGCAAAGGGGAGTTTGGCCAATGCCGGGCAGCTGTTCGGCATTAGCGTCGAGTGCGGGCTGAAATCGCTGCTTGTTCGTGGCGGTGCGCCCCGGAATGCGAATGGCGACCTGCTTCCTCCGTACAAGAAGCACATGCCTCAGTTGGACAAGTTCATCAACGACCTGACGACATTGCCAGATGGCAGAGCTGCCAGTGTGCTGCAAAGCCGTTTGCCAAACTTGGTGTCGTTGGATGATTGGTCCATCGACCACCGTTATTGGCGCGAACCGGAAATTCCCTTGCCAACTCACCTGAGTGATTGGGAGCTGGCTGCCCTTGAAATGGATGCGCTGCTGGACGAAGCAGCGGGTGGAGGCGTGTTGTGATGAGCAGATGCAAGTTCAACGAAGCCCTTGTGCGTGCAGCGCTGGCATTGCAAGACGAGCGTCTGCCGCCCCAATGGCCGGTCGGCATTGTTCGGGACGTCTACGGCAAGCTGCGCTTTGCCGTAGACGCCTGGCGGCCCTTGGCCGAAGACGAGGAGGCTGAAGGCCCGCGGACTGCTGCTAAACCCGATGACATTTACCCGGCTGCAGCATTTGAGCTGTTGGGGACGCTTGCAGCGACTCTGACTCCGTATTCCACGTCGTCCGGGATCTTGTTTCGAGACGATTTTTCCAATCCAGCTTCATTATTCCAACACCCGGATTGGTATCAAACCTTGGTTACCGTGCCAGCCTCAACGGAAGAGGACGGCAGCGAGGTACCTGCCCGGGAAATCATGGTGCGTCTGCTGGACCGCCAGGTGATTGGCCAGGACTGGCTGCGCACCCGTCGCTTCGACGAGCATGGCCACCCGCCTCGCGTGGTGTTCTACGGGCTGAAAGGCGGTGTTGGCCGGTCGTCAGCGCTTGCAATGCTGGCCTATCGGCTGGCACGGGACGGCAAGCGTGTCTTGCTGATCGACTTCGACCTGGAGTCACCCGGCCTGTCGGGCCTGCTGCTGCCCCAGGAGCGGGTTGCCACTTATGGACTCGTGGACTGGTTCGTCGAGGATGCGGTGGGGCAAGGCGATGAGGTGCTGCGAGACATGGTGTCGCTCAGCCCATTGGCCGACCAGACGCAGGGCTCGATACGCGTTGCCGCCGCGATGGGCCAGGGCGAAACCGCCTACCTGAGCAAGTTGGCCCGGGTGTACGCAGACACGCCATCGCCAACGGGACCGCAGACTTTCGCGGACCGGATGCTGCGGATCACCCGCTTGCTGGAAGCTCAGGAGCGGCCCGATATTGTCCTCATCGACAGCCGGGCCGGCCTGCACGATGTGGCTGCCGTTGCCATCGGCAGTCTGGCCTCGGTGGCGCTGTTGTTTGCCACCGATGCAGAGCAGAACTGGCAAGGCTACCGGCAGTTGTTCAATCACTGGCACCAGCGCCCGGCAGTGTTGCGCCAGGTGCGCGAGCGCATTGTGATGGTGCAGGCGCTGTTTCCCGAGAGCGATCAGGCCGAGCGGGCCAGCCGATTCGTGCAGAACGCCTGGGATATGTTTCGCGATCTGATCTATGACGAGCTGGAGCCCGATGCCGACACGCCGGAAGATGCCTTTTCGTTTGATCTGCACAATGAGGATGGGCCGCACTTCCCGATGCGAGTGCGCTGGAATGCCCGCTTCCAGGAGTTCGACCCCTTGCTTGGCCGTAGTGCCGGCGGGGTGGACGACACGGACATCGACCTGGCGTTCGGGCCCTTCATCCAGGAAGTGATCGAGGCTTTGCCGGACTTGAACCATGACTGAAGCCACCCAGCTGCGCGCTGCGCTGATCGAATCACTGCCGGCCATAGACCAGGCCGGTGCCTCGGACGTACGCGAGCCGGCGTTCACGTTTGTGCCGCCAAGCCACGCCAAGGCCCTCGATATCGACAGCAGCGTGGTCGAAGGCATTCGGGGATCGGGCAAGAGCTTCTGGTGGCAACACCTAGCTTCGGACGAACATCGTCGTTATATCGAGACAGCCTTCCCGGGTGTCATGCCAAGCAGCGCCTTTGACGCTGTGCAGGCTTTCGGGGCGCAAAGTGTTTCCGAACACGCACCCAGCCAGGACGTTCTGGCTGCGCTGTTGAAGACCTACTCGGCACGCGCCATCTGGCGCGCCGTGCTGGCACACAGCGCGAACTTCGGCGCACCTTTTCCGGTGTCGGCCCGGTGGACCGAGAGAGTGAAATGGGTCGCTGAGCAGCCCGAGGCATTCGATGAGTTGCTGCGGGCCAAGGATGCTGAGCTGGCATCGAAGGGGCGCACGCTGGTCGTGCTTTTCGACGCGTTGGACCGCCTGGCCGACGACTGGGCAACCATTCGACTCCTGGCCCGCGCCTTGCTGCAACTGGCGCTGGACGTCCGCTCCACTCAACGCATCCGCTTCAAGATATTTCTGCGTCCCGACATGCTTCAGGACAAGGAGATCACGGGTTTTCCCGACGCTTCGAAACTGCTGGCTCGCAAGGCTGAACTGCGTTGGCAACGCGCGGATCTTTATGCCCTGATATTCCAGTGTGCAAGTAATGCGGGACAGGCAGGCGCTGTATTTCGCCAAGTAGTCACCGAGGTGACGGGGCAGGTGTTCACGTCCCTGGACAGGACGTGGTTTCTGCCGCGTGCGCTGCGCTCCGATGAAAAGCTGCAGGAACGCCTCTTCGAGCGCCTGGCCGGCAGTGCGATGGCCTCAGGACCGAGCGGCTATAAACGCGGCAAGCCCTACACCTGGCTCGTCAATCATCTGGTGGATGGCTTGGGGCAGGTCAGCCCGCGCAGCTATTGCGAAGCTGTTCGTCACGCAGCGCAGCACACGCCGGAGGATTCTCATACCGCGCTCCATTTTCGGGCCATTCAGGCGGGTGTGCAGGCTGCATCTCGACTTCGCGTCAGTGAGGTGAGCACCGAAGACTATCCGTGGATCGAGTTTGTGATGCAGCCATTGCGCGGCAAGCTCACCGTGCCTTGCGTGGAGGAGGAGTTCGATCGCCTTTGGTCCGAGAGCAAGACGATCGAGCAACTGAAGGGGCATCTGGCCCAATCGAGCTTGGGCGTGAAGCTTCCACCGCAAGGCCTGGGGCTGGGAACCGTTGGTGTGCTGAACGACCTCCAGACCTTGGGCTTGATCGAAAGGCTTCGCGACCAGCGCATCCAGATGCCCGATGTGTACCGCATCGGGTTCGGACTGGGTCGCAGGGGCGGTGTGAAGCCGCTGAAGTAAAGGGCCAACCATGATCAAGAGCTTCTACATCGACAATTTCAAGTCGTTGGTCGACTTCCGCCTGCCACCGGCGCCTCACCGACTGGGTTCGTTCACCTGCCTGGTGGGTCTGAACGGGGCGGGCAAGTCCACGGTGCTGCAGGCCTTCGACTTTGTCGGGCATCTCGCCAACGGGCAGGTGGCAACGTGGCTCAAGCAGCGCGAATGGAAAGCCGCCGACCTGACCAGCCGATTCCTGAAAAAAAAGCTGATCCACTTTGAACTGGACATCGAGGTGCCCGGTGAGGGACGCATTGTCTGGAGCGGATCATTCAACACTACCGAGATGCGTTGCACCGCCGAAACGGTGACGGTTGATGGCGTGGAACAGGTGCTGCACATCAAGGATGGGCAACTGCTGGTATCGGGCACGGACAGCCAGGATTCGGTGCAGTACCCCCTGCGATCGATGAAATACGAAGGCTCAACCCTCTCGTTCATCAACGTTCGCGATGTCCATCCAGCCTTGGGTGTGCTGAAGCACGTGGCAGCCAATTTGCGCTCCCTTGACCTCCTATCGCCTCAGTCGATGCGCAGGCGTGCCAAGGATGGTGCAGACATCGGCTATGGAGGCGAACGGCTGAGCGCATTCATCCACGGCTTGCCCGCCAACGACAAGTTGGCGTTAATCAAGGCACTGAGGAAGTTCTATCCGCAGATTGCAGGATTGTCGACCACGGCGCTGCGCGCCGGGTGGAAGGACCTACGTGTGGTGGAGCAGTACGGCAGCGCACAGCAGGCACCTTCCTGGCTGGAATCGGATGCTCGTCAGGTTAGCGATGGCGTATTGCGTGTGCTGGCTGTTCTTTCGCAGGTCATCTGTTCAGAGAGCTCTGGTAATGCTGCTCGGCCCGATGGTCTGGGCCAGAGCTGCGTGCTCTTCGATGAGATCGAAAACGGGATCAACCCGGAGTTGATGCAGAAGCTGGTGCAGTTGCTGCTCGGTGCCGAGCGGCAAGTGATCGTGACCACGCACAGCCCCTTGGTGTTGAACTACCTGCCCGATGAGGTAGCCAGGGAGGCCGTGTTGCTGTTGTTCCGGAACAGTGCGGGCCACACCAAGGCGGTGCGCCTGTTTGATCTGCCCAGCACGCAAAAGAAGCTCACGCTGCTTGGCCCCGGTGAAGTGTTTGTCGACACGAACCTGGAGGCACTGCCTGCCGAGGCAATGACGCTCGCACTCATCTCCCCGAAGTCATGAGATTGCTTCTTTCAGGTGAAGGGCCCACTGATCTGGGGCTCGAAAGGCTGGCTGCGGGTGGGATGGAGTTTGTGCCAGGACCGATGGCTTGGGTGGTGGACAAACTGTTGGAGCACCATCACACCGGTTACAGCCTGCTGGAGGCGCATCAGAACGGCGCCGACTGCGTCAAGCATGTCCATGAAACGGAACTGGCTGCCTTGGGTAAGCCAGGCTCACGCTTGTTCCCCGGGGTGAAGTTTGGCAAGGGCTCCGCCTTCTTCACGCGCAATGCTCAGGTATTGGGCCTACTGGCCAAGCAAACGTCTGAGAGAGAAGAACAGCCGGTGTTGGCAGTGCTGTTCCGCGATGGCGATGGTGTCCGCGCAACGCCCTCAGGAGAGTGGCAAGAAAAGGTGGATTCGATGCGCCGTGGCTTTGCGATGGTCGAGTGTAATACCGGCGTACCCATGGTGCCGCGCCCCAAATCAGAGGCATGGTTGCTGTGCGCACTGCGGCCGCCGGGTTACGCGAATTGTGCGCCGCTCGAAGATGCCTCCGGCAACGACGCCAGTCCGAATTCGCTGAAAAAGCAGTTGGCTGCGTTGTCCGGTGGAACGGATCCGTCGGCTGATGAACAAGCGGGCTGGGTGGTGACGGGTGCGGTGGATCCGCTACGTATCGACATGCCCAGTTTCAACGCCTTCAAACAGGCGCTTCACACCGCGGCCCAGAACGCGGGATGGCCTCTGCTGCCCTGACGGACATGCAGATCGCCCAAGGCACGCGCCTAGTCAAGGATTGAGGGAAGAAAACAAACATGACCCTATTGAAAGACCTCATCGCCATCCCTGAACGGGTGCACCAGGGCGACTTCGTGTTGCAGTTGTCCAAGGGCGTCACCGAGCCCGAGCAGACCCTGCGTGATTATGTTGTTACGCCGCAGCTGGTGGATGCCTTTGCCAATGCGCTGGGCTTCATCGAGCAGGCAGTGCAGACCGGCGGCAGCAAGGCAGCCTATCTGCACGGCAGTTTCGGCTCGGGCAAGAGCCACTTCATGGCGGTGCTGAACCTGCTGCTGGCAGGCAACA